>NZ_MEEL01000025.1:0-187406 GCF_001724435.1 Microbacterium sp. SCN 69-37 | reverse complement strand
CCGGCGGGCGAGTTCTTCGACTCGACCTTGATGGTCCCCGCGACGATGTCGTCCTGAAGCTTCTTCAGGTCGTCGGTGAGACCGGCCGGCAGCTTCGACTCGAAGTCGTGGAAGCTGGAGAGCTTGACGCCCTCGTTCTTCAACGTGCCCACGTAGGGAGTCGGGTCGAACTCGCCCTTGGAAGCCGCGATCGTCGCGTCGTAGACGGCGACGTCGATCGCCTTCATGATCGACACGAGCGTGATCGAGGCGACGTTCGGGTCGGCGACGGCGAGGTCGCTGTCGACGCCGAGCATCAGGGTGTTCTTGCCGCTGTCGGCGATGGCCGCCGCCGCGCTCTTGTAGATGGGGCCACCGACGGGGAGGATGACATCGACGCCCTGGTCGAGAACGCCCTGCGCGGTCTGCTTGGCCGTGTCGTTGGCGTCGAAGGCCCCGGTGAACGAGCCCTTCTGGTCAGCGCTGTCCCACCCGACGACCTGAACGTTGGCGCTCTTGTCCTCGTTGTACTTCTTCACGCCCTGCTCGTAGCCGTCCATGAAGACCGCGACGGAGGGGATCTGCATGCCGCCGAAGGTGCCGACCTTGTTCACGCCGGCCTGCGCCGACCACGCCGCAGCCGCGTAGCCGCCCAGGTAGGCCGCCTCGGCGGTGTTGAAGACGAGGGGCTTGATGTTCGGGGCGTCCGTCTTGCCGTCGAAGTCGGTGTCGGCGTAGTCGTCGATGATCGCGAAGTTCAGCGCCGGGTTCGCCTTGGCGGCCGCGACCGTCGCGGCGGCGAGCTTGAAGCCGACCGAGATGATCAGGGTGCAGCCCTCAGAAATGGCGGTCGTCATGTTCGGCGCGTAGTCGTTGTCGTTGGTCGACTCGAACTCGACAGCCTTGATGCCGAGCTCGCCGACGGCCTTGTCCATGCCGTTCTTGGCGGACTCGTTGAACGACTTGTCGTCCCAACCGCCCGCGTCCGAGACGAGGCAGGGCTTGAAGCCGTCCACGACGGTGCCGCCGGCGGCGGCCGAGCCGGAGCCTGCGGGGGTCGGGGCCGAGCCGCAACCGGCCAGGGCGATGATGAGCCCCGCGGCAGCTGTGATGCCGGCGAGCTTCTTGGTGGTCGAGATGGTCAATGCAGCCTCCACATTGATAGACCCGCGGATTTCGCGGGCGCACGGATCGAAGTTACCTACTGTGACGTGGGATTTGCACGCTGCACACCCGGGTGCGGGCGAAAGGTTACAAAGACGCAATCAAGCCGACACGAACGCGGCATCCTGCCTCGCGCTGTGCGCTCAGAGGACGTCGCCGCGACCGGTGAGCTTCAGCGCGTCCACGACGCCCTTCACGCGCTGGGCGTGCTCGCTCGTGGTCACCAGGAGCGCGTCGGCGGTGTCCACGACGACGATGTCCTTCACCCCGATCAGACTGATCACGCGGTTGGTGTGGCTGACGACGATGCCGCTCGCGGCATCGGAGAGGATGCGCGCGTTCTCGCCCAGGATCGCGAGATCGTTCTTGCGTCCCCCGCTGTTGAGTTTGGCGAGGCTGGCGAAGTCGCCCACGTCGTCCCAGTCGAAGTGACCCGGTACGACGGCCAGGCGCCCCTTCTCGGCGGCGGGTTCGGCCACGACGTAGTCGATCGCGATCTTCGGCAGCTTGGGCCAGATCCGGTCGACGGCGGGCCCCCGCCGTTCGCGGTCGTCCCACGCCTCGGCGAGCTCGAGCAGCCCCGCGTGCAGCTCGGGGTTGTTCGCCTCGATCTCAGCCAGGAGCACATCGGCGCGCGAGATGAACATGCCCGCGTTCCAGAGGTAGTCGCGATCGGCGAGGTACTGCTTCGCCGTCTCGAGGTCGGGTTTCTCGACGAAGCGCTCGACGAGCGACGCGTCGCGCGCGCCGTCGACGATGAGCTCGCCGCCGCGCTTGATGTAGCCGAACCCGACGGCAGGCTCGGACGGCGAGATGCCGACGGTGCAGATATAGCCCTCGCGCGCGACCTCCACCGCGTCACGGACGGCGAACTCGAACACCCGCGTGCCGCGGATCACGTGGTCGGCGGCGAACGATCCGATGATGACGTCCGGCTCGCGTCGGTGCAGGATCGCGGCCGCCAGACCGATCGCCGCAGCGGAATCGCGCGGCTCGGACTCGAGGAACACGTTGCGATCGGGGATGCCGGGAAGCTGGTCCTCCACCGCGGCACGGTGAGCGCGCCCCGTGACGACGGCGATGCGGTCGGCACCCGATAGAGGCGCGAGACGGTCCCAGGTGTCGCGCAGGAGGGAGTGCCCGGATCCGGTCAGGTCGTGGAGGAACTTGGGGGCGTCGGCGCGCGACAGCGGCCAGAGGCGGCTGCCGACACCGCCGGCGGGAATCACGGCGTAGAAATCGTCGATCGGATCGGCCATGCCGCCAAGGCTACCGGGCCGGGCGTGACGGACCGATTTCGTGAAGAAGGCCGTTTCGTTCCGAATCTCTCGATATCGAGAGAACTTAGGCTCGCCTTCGTCGCCCTGCTCTCGAACGCCGACTTAGGATGAGAGTGCGCCCGTGTGCGACGCCGAGGGTCCAGTGCCGTTGTGAACCCCGGGGCCGATGTCAGCCCCCGCCGTGCCGAGGTGTCCGTTCACACCAAGGGAGGACGACCGTGTCTGCACCAGCACGCGTCACACCGTCGGTAGCTCAGACCACGTCCAAGACGCCGCGCGGAACGCTCTACCGCGGCAACGAGGGCATGTGGTCGTGGGTGCTGCACCGCATCACCGGCGTCGCCATCTTCTTCTTCCTGCTCGTGCACGTGCTCGACACGGCGCTGATCCGCCTCTCCCCCGAGGCGTACGACGCGGTCATCGGCACGTACAAGAACCCGATCATGGGCTTTGGCGAGGTCGCCCTCGTGGCGGCGATCGTCTACCACGCCTTCAATGGCCTGCGCATCATCGCGGTCGACCTGTGGCCGTGGGCGACCCGCCACCAGCGCCAGCTGTGGTGGGGCGTGCTGGGCCTGTGGGTCGTGACCGTGGGCGGATTCGCCGCGCGCCACATCCCCATCGTGCTGTCGAACATCGGAGGCGGTCACTGATGTCCACCCTCACCCCGAGCAACGATCAGACCATCCCCGCACCGCGCTCCCCGCAGGTGCGCAAGAAGGGCGCCAACCTCGAGAAGATCGGCTGGATCTACATGCGCGCCTCCGGCGTGCTGCTGGTCGTGCTGATCTTCGGGCACCTCTTCGTGAACCTCATGCTCGGCGAGGGCATCCGCGGCATCGACTTCGCCTTCGTCGCGGGCAAGTTCGCGAGCCCGTTCTGGCAGGTCTGGGACGTGCTGATGCTCTGGCTCGCCCTCATCCACGGCGCGAACGGCATGCGCACGATCGTCAACGACTATGTCGTCGGCGCCACCACCCGCAAGGTGCTGGTGTGGGCTCTGTGGATCGCCGCAGGCTTCCTGATCGTGCTCGGCACCCTCGTCGTCTTCACCTTCGACCCGTGCCTGGGCGTGGAGAACTCGACGACGGACTGGCTCATCCAGATGTGCGCCGCGCGCTGAGCGCGCGCACCACGACGCTCATGACGACGCAGAAGACAAGGCATCCCTGACGTGACTACCCAGCAGCATCCCGAAGCCGTACTCAAGGACGGCGTCTACTACCACGAGTTCGACATCGTCATCGTGGGCGCCGGCGGCGCCGGCATGCGCGCCGCGATCGAGGCGGGCCCGGGCGCCCGCACCGCCGTGATCACGAAGCTCTACCCGACCCGGTCGCACACCGGGGCGGCGCAGGGAGGCATGGCGGCGGCGCTCGCGAACGTCGAAGAGGACTCCTGGGAGTGGCACACCTTCGACACTGTCAAGGGCGGCGACTACCTCGTCGACCAGGATGCCGCGGAGATCCTCGCCCGCGAGGCCATCGACGCCGTCATCGACCTCGAGAACATGGGTCTGCCCTTCAACCGCACCCCCGAGGGCAAGATCGACCAGCGCCGCTTCGGAGGCCACACCGCCGACCACGGCAAGACGCCCGTGCGTCGTGCGTGCTACGCCGCCGACCGCACTGGTCACATGATCCTGCAGACGCTGTTCCAGAACTGCGTGAAGCTGGGCATCAACTTCTTCAACGAGTACTACGCGCTCGACCTCATCACGGTGAAGGATGCCGACGGCAACACCCAGGTCGCGGGCGTCGTCGCCTACGAGCTGGCGACCGGCGACCTGCACGTCTTCCACTCCAAGGCCGTCATCTTCGCCACCGGCGGCTTCGGCAAGATCTACAAGACCACCTCGAACGCCCACACCCTCACGGGCGACGGCGTCGGCATCGTGTGGCGCAAGGGCCTGCCCCTCGAAGACATCGAGTTCTTCCAGTTCCACCCGACCGGTCTCGCGGGCCTCGGCATCCTGCTCACCGAGGGCGCCCGCGGCGAGGGCGCGATCCTGCGCAACGCCTCGGGCGAGCGGTTCATGGAGCGCTACGCGCCGACCATCAAGGACCTCGCCCCGCGCGACATCGTCGCCCGCTGCATGGTCAAGGAGGTCCTCGAGGGTCGCGGCGCCGGTCCCCACAAGGACTACGTGTACCTGGACTGCACCCACCTCGGTGCGGAGGTGCTGGAGACCAAGCTCCCCGACATCACCGAGTTCGCCCGCACCTACCTTGGCGTCGACCCCGTCACCGAGCCGGTGCCCGTGATGCCGACGGCTCACTATGCGATGGGCGGCATCCCCACCACCAACAACGGCGAGGTGCTGCAGAACAACGACACCGTCGTCCCCGGCCTGTACGCCGCCGGCGAGTGCGCCTGCGTGTCGGTGCACGGCGCCAACCGTCTCGGCACCAACTCGCTGCTGGACATCAACGTCTTCGGAAAGCGCAGCGGCCGAAACGCCGTCGAGTACGTCCAGACGGCCGATTTCGTCCCGCTGCCGGAGGATCCCGCCAAGGAGGTCCGCGAGATGCTCGAGGGCCTGCGGAGCAACACGGGCACCGAGCGCATCGCCGTGCTCCGCAAGAAGCTGCAGGAGGAGATGGACGCCAACGCCCAGGTCTTCCGCACCGAGGAGACCCTGACCAACGTCATGGGCACGATCCACGACCTGCGCCAGCGCTTCAAGAACGTGCACATCGACGATAAAGGCAAGCGCTTCAACACCGACCTGCTCGAAGCGGTCGAGCTCGGCTTCCTGCTCGACCTCGCCGAGATCGTCGCCTACGCGGCCCGCAACCGTCGCGAGAGCCGCGGTGGCCACATGCGCGAGGACTACCCCGACCGCAACGACGAGCAGTACATGCAGCACACGATGGCCTACCTCACCGGCGACCCGCACTCGCCCGACCCGGAGGACCACATCAAGCTGGACTGGAAGCCGGTCGTCTTCACCAAGAACGACAAGGGCGAGTTGAACTACCCCCCGATGGAGAGGAAGTACTGATGTCGACCGCCATCGTCGAGCAGGACGTCGTCGCCGAGACGACCGGTGAGGCCCCGATCCAGTCGTACCTCGTCACCTTCATCATCCGCCGTTTCGACCCGGAGACCGACAGCGAGCCGCGCTGGGTCGACTACGACGTCGAGATGTACCCGACCGACCGCGTGCTCGACGCGCTGCACAAGATCAAGTGGGAGGTCGACGGCTCGCTCACCTTCCGTCGCTCGTGCGCCCACGGCATCTGCGGCTCCGACGCGATGCGCATCAACGGCCGCAACCGCCTCGCTTGCAAGACGCTGATCAAGGACCTCGACATCTCGAAGCCGATCTACGTGGAGGCCATCAAGGGCCTGCCTCTGGAGAAGGACCTCGTCGTCGACATGGAGCCGTTCTTCGCGTCGTACCGCGAGGTGCAGCCGTTCCTCATCGCCAACAGCAAGCCCGAGGCCGGCAAGGAGCGCATCCAGTCGATCGTCGACCGCGAGATCTTCGACGACACCACCAAGTGCATCCTGTGCGCCGCGTGCACCTCGTCGTGCCCGGTGTTCTGGACCGACGGCCAGTACTTCGGCCCCGCCGCGATCGTCAACGCGCACCGGTTCATCTTCGACTCGCGCGATGACGCGGCGACCACGCGCCTGGACATCCTCAACGACAAGGAAGGCGTGTGGCGCTGCCGCACGACCTTCAACTGCACCGAGGCATGCCCCCGCGGCATCGAGGTCACCAAGGCGATCGCCGAGGTCAAGCAGGCCGTCATGCGCGGCGGTCGCTGAGTCCGCCGGCCACCGACCAGCAGAGCGGATGCCGGGACCGTAACGGCCCCGGCATCCGCTCTCGCTACGCTGATCTGGTGACGGATTCGTCGGAACGCGCGGATGCCGCGTGGCGTGCGCGCTGGGAGCAGTCGCCCCTGCGGGAGCGCCTGGACGAGCCGATCGAGCGCGCGACGGAGATCACGCGCAAGACGCTCGGGTGGTTCCCGATCCGCGTATGGCGTCATTTCCTGCGCGCCAACGGGTTCCTGCTCGCCGCGGCCATCAGCTACCAGTCCCTGTTCGCGATCTTCGCCGTGATCTACTTCGGCTTCGCGATCGTGGGCATCTGGCTCGGGGGCAGCACTCAGGCCATCGCCGGACTCATCCATATCCTCAACCTCTACATCCCGGGCCTCATCGGGCGCGAGGATGGCCAGGGGCTGGTGAGCGAAGCCGACGTCGCCCAGATCGCGCAGGAGTCGGCGAGTGTGCTCGCTGTCACGGGTGCCGTGGCGTTCATCGCCGCGCTGTGGACGGCGATCGGCTTCGTCACGTTCACCCGGCGCGCCGTGCGCGACATCTTCGGGTTGCCGTTCGACACCCGCAGTTACGTGCTGTTGAAGGCCAGGGACTTCTTCGCGGCCGCCCTGTTCGGACTGGCGCTGGTGATCGGCGCGATCCTCGCCAGCGTCGCTGCGGGTGCGATCGAGCTGCTGTTCCAGCTGTTCCCGTGGCCGGACTACTCGGACTGGGTGTGGGTGACGGGCCGCATCGCCTCGGGGGCGGTCGCCTTCGCGATCAACACCGCTGCCATCGGGGCGCTGATCCGCTTCCTCACCGGAACCTCGTTACGGTGGCGGCTGATCCTCCCCGGCGCCGCACTCGGCGGCGCCGCGATGGTGGTCCTCCAGTACGGGGCTGGAATCCTCCTCTCCTACTCCCCCTCCAACCCGCTGCTGGCGACGTTCTCGGTCTTCGTCGGATTCCTGCTCTGGTTCCGTTTGGTGGGCATCGTGATCCTCGTCGCGGCGTCATGGGTCGCCCTCACGGCGCAGGACGCGGACGTGCCCATCGAGCAGTTGTCGGCGGACGAGCAGCGGCGTCGCGAGCACGCCGCATTGCTGATCGCCGCGCGGGTGCGCGTGCGCGACGCCCATCTCGCGCGCGCCGAAGCACCCTGGTGGCGGCGTTGGCACGAGACGCGTGAGCTCCGGCGCGCCGAAGACGACCTCGCGCGGGTCGAGGCCGACGCTCCCTCGCCCCCGCGCGGCCTCCTCGGCTGAGGGCCGCGGAGGCGCGTCGCGTGTCGGCGGCGCTCGTTAGGGTTGACGGGTGCCCCGAAACCTGCGCGTCGCCTCCGTCAATGTCAACGGCATCCGTGCCGCCGCCCGGAAGGGCATGCTCCCGTGGCTCGAGACGGCCGACGTCGACGTGCTGACTCTGCAGGAGGTGCGCGGAGAGGCGACGCACCTCGCCGACGCTCTGCCCGGGTGGCACATCGTCAACGACGAAGCGCTGGCGAAGGGTCGCGCCGGTGTCGCGATCGCGGCTCGCGAGCCGATCGACATCTGGCGCATCGAACTCGGCGACGACACCCTCGATTCCCGCGGACGTTGGGTCGAAGCCGACATCGACGTCGCCGGCGAGAAGGTGACGATCGTCAGCGCGTATGTCCACACCGGCGAAGCCGACACCGAGAAGCAGGTGGCCAAATACGCGTTCCTCGACGCGATGGAATCCCGGATGCCGAAGCTCGGCGAGTTGGCCCTCATCACGGGCGACCTCAACGTGGGTCACCGCGAACTCGACATCCGCAATTGGCGGGGCAACGTCAAGAAGGCGGGCTTCCTGCCCCGCGAGCGCGCGTACTTCGACCGCTTCACGGGCCCCGAAGGCGAACAGGTCGTCGGCACGGACGGCACCACCGGCACGGGGCTCGGCTGGGTCGACGTGGGACGCCGGTGGGCGGGTGAGGTCGACGGCCCCTACTCGTGGTGGTCGAACCGCGGCAAGGCGTTCGACACCGATACGGGCTGGCGCATCGACTACCACCTCGCCTCGTTTGCACTCGCGGAACGCGTGGTCGACTATCGCGTCGTGCGTGCGCCCTCCTGGGACACGCGGTGGAGCGATCACGCTCCCGTGGTCGCCGACTACGCGTTCTGAACTGTCCGGCGGAGCTGTCGGCCCCGGCGGGCGGCGGGACCCCGGCATCCGTTCTCTAGACTGGGACGATGACCAGGCCCCGCCTCTACTCCGGAATGCAGCCCTCCGCCGACTCCCTCCAGATCGGCAACTACATCGGGGCCCTGCTGCAGTGGCGTGACCTGCAGGAGGAGTACCAGGCGTTCTTCTCCGTCGTCGATCTGCACGCTCTGACCCAGCCGAACGATCCGGCGGAGCTGCGGGAGAAGACCCGGCGCACGGCGGCGCAGTACATCGCCGCCGGCATCGAACCGTCGAAGTCGACGCTGTACGTGCAGTCGCACGTGCGCGCCCACGCCGAGCTCGCCTGGGTGCTCTCGACCATCACCGGATTCGGTGAGGCGAACCGCATGACGCAGTTCAAGGACAAGTCCGCGCGGTACGGCGCCGACCAGACGAACGTCGGTCTGTTCACGTACCCGGTGCTGATGGCCGCGGACATCCTGCTCTATCAGACCGACATCGTCCCGGTCGGCGACGATCAGAAGCAGCACGTCGAACTCACCCGCGACCTCGCAGAGCGCTTCAACTCCCGCTACGGCCAGACCTTCCGCATGCCGATGCCGGTGATCCAGCAGGACACCGCGCGCATCTACGACCTGCAGAACCCCACCGCCAAGATGAGCAAGTCGGCCGAGTCGGATGCCGGTGTGCTGTGGATGCTGGATGACCCGGCCGTGTCGGCGAAGAAGATCATGCGTGCCGTCACCGACAGCGAGGGCGTGGTCCGCTACGACAAGGAGAACAAGCCCGGCGTCTCCAACCTGCTGGTGATCTATGCGGCCCTCACCGGACGCCAGATCCCCTCGATCGAGGACGAGTACGCGGGCCGCGGCTACGGTGACTTCAAGAAGGGGCTCGCAGAGGTGGTCGTGAACGAGTTCGGGCCCGTCCGCGCGCGGGCACTCGAGCTGCTCGATGATCCCGCCGAACTCGACCGCGTGCTCGCCGCCAACGCCGACCGAGCCGCCGAGGTCGCGGATGCGACCCTCGCCGACGTGTACGCGAAGGTCGGACTCCTCCGCCGCCGCTGACAACCGTCGCGGGTTGCGGTTGCCGCGAGGCTTGCCCACGGTCCCGTACTCAGTCTGCATGGTGGTCGAGCTTTCCGAGACTGCGATGTTCCGCGCACGTCACGCTCGCAACAATCGTCGCAGACTGAATATGGCGACCCGGGCTGCACCGTCCACGCCGCGATCCCGTCCAGCCCGCATCGCACGACGCTCCTGCGCGTCCGACGCCGCCGGTGTTCCGTATTCAGTCTCTGATGCATCCGCCGGGCGTTGCACCCGGCGGATGTCTGCGAGGTGCGAGAGTGCGACGAGGCGGCAGACTGAATACCGACCGCGCGGCGAGACCGCCCCGCGCACCCGAACGGTCGGAACGACTGGGGGCGCCGCGCGGTGGAAGAGGTCAGCCGCGACGATTGGCGAAGATCAGACCGCGCAGCGCACTGGCGACGTCCTCGAACCGGTACAGGATGTCCTCCGCCGTCAGCCTGAGCACGGTGAATCCGAGCGCCGCGAGCGCGCGGTCGCGTTGGTAGTCGACACGCTGCTGATTCCAGTCGCTGTGGAACTGCTTGCTGTCGCACTCGATGATCAGCCATCCGTTCACCAGCAGATCCACACGACCGACGCCGTCGATGCTGACCTGCAGATCGACGTCACAGCCCCACCGGCGAAGCAGGAGCCGCACGAGTGTCTCCGTTCCCGCTTCCGCACGGCTGTCGATGAAGGGCCGGATAGCCCTGAAACGCGCCGGGACCGCGCCGAAGACCTGGTCGAGCTGATCGACCGCGACTATGCCGAGGTGGATGGCACTATCCAACGTCGCCACCGCGAACCGCGCCTCCTGACAGCGGATCGCGTGCGACAGAGCATCCACGATGTCGACCGCACCCGATGTCGGCGGTTCGGTCAAGGCGTGCCAGTGCAGGACCAGGTCGCGGCGCTGCGCCGCCGGGCCCAAGGCACCGCCCCCGACGACCGGACGCATACGGCTGTCGCCGCGCTCCATATGGACGTGAAGTCTGGTCGAGTCGGCAACGAACACGCCACACTCGGACAAGAGCGAGAGACAGCCCAGCCTGCCCCCGACGTGCGCGGCTTTGCGCAGAGCCTCCGGCGCGTCTCCGCGAACGTAGTGTCCCTTCCTTGCGCGGACGAGCTGACCGCCCTCGAGGCTCGCTCGGATCGCGCGGCTCGTCATCCCTGCCGCGCGCAACTCGGCCCGCGTCCACACATCGAACATCGCGCCAGCCTTGTCATCGCACGGTCGGAAAGCAGCCGCCCCTGACAATCAGTGGACAGTCCGCGGCGGGCAGCAGGTGGGGAGGATGTCTGTGCGTTCTGGCGGTGACGGATGCCGCAATAGGGGTGTTCCGTATTCAGTCTCCGCCGCCGGGTCGCACTCGAGCGACCGCAACAACTCGCGGCGCGTGCGGAGGTGACATCCCTCCGAGACTGAATACGGATCGCGAGAGCCGTCGTCGGGGTCGGCGCGAGCCGCTGCGGGCGCGGGCCGTCCCCGTACCCGTACACGCCCGGGCAGGCGGGCAGGAGACCGCGCGCGCGGGCGGATAGGCTCGCGGCATGCAACCGGTGACCCTGCGGACGGCGCGACTCGAGCTCTCGCTGCCGACCGAGAACGACGTCGACGCGATCTACGCCGCCTGTCAGGACGAGCTGATCCAACGCTTCACGACGGTGCCGTCGCCGTACGAGCGCGCGCACGCCGAGGGGTTCGTCGACAAAGTCGCGGGCTGGTGGGATGCCGAGACGGAGGCGACCTGGGCGCTGCGCCACGACGGCATGCTCGCCGGCATGATGGGCCTGCATCGCCTCGGCCAGGGATCCGGCGAACTGGGCTACTGGATGACGCCCGCCGCGCGCGGTCGGGGACTGGTCGTGGAGGCGGCGCAGAGGGTGATCGACTGGGGCTTTTCTTCGGACGGACTGGGATTGCAACGGATCGAGTGGCGCGCCGTGGTCGACAATCCCGCATCGCACCGCGTCGCGCAGCGACTCGGATTCCGCTACGAGGGCCGGGTACGCTCCGCTCTCGTCAACGGAGCCGGCGTGCGCGCCGACGGCCTCATCGCGGGCTTGCTCGCCGACGATGAGCGCGCCCCACAGGTGTGGCCCGCCGCCGGCTGACCCCTGACGCGGTGTCGGGGCGCAGTGGCAGGATGAGGCCATGCCCGAGATGCCGGAGGTGCAAGGTCTCGTCGACTTCCTCGCCGAGCGCGCGACGGGACGCACCATCACGAAGGTGACGGTCGCCCACATCGCGGCGCTCAAGACCTACGACCCGCCCATCGACGGCCTCGTCGGGGGCCGCATCAGTGAAGCCCGGCGCCACGGCAAGTTCGTCGACCTGGCGACGGATGCCGGCATCCATCTCATCTTCCATCTCGCCAAGGCCGGTTGGCTGCGCTGGTACGAGACGGTTCCCGACACGGTGATCCGACCGGGCAAGACGCCGATCGCGCTGCGCGTGCGCCTCGGCGACGGCGCCGGATTCGACCTGACCGAGGCCGGCACCAAGAAATCGCTCGCCGTCTACGTCGCTCGCGACCCACAAGATGTCCCCGGTATCGCCCGCCTCGGTCCCGACCCGCTCGCGGAGGAGTTCACGCGGGATGCACTCGCCGGCCTTCTGGCCGGTCGGCGCACCCAGATCAAGGGCGTGCTGCGCGACCAGTCGATCGTCGCCGGCATCGGCAACGCGTACTCTGACGAGATCCTGCACGCCGCGCGCATGTCGCCCTACGCCCTGGCGGCCGGTCTTGCCGACGACGAGGTCGACCGGCTCTACGACGCGATGCGCACGACCCTGACGGATGCCGTCGCCACGGCGTCCGGCAAGCCGCCCGCCGATCTGAAGGACGCGAAGCGCCGTGGCATGGCGGTGCACGGCCGGCGCGGCGAGGCGTGCACGGTGTGCGGCGACGAAGTGCGCAGCGTCTTCTTCGCGGACAACTCACTGGAGTACTGCCCCACCTGTCAGACGGGCGGAAAGCTACTCGCCGACCGGCGGCTGTCGCGGCTGCTGAAGTAGCGCAGCGTCCCTTGCGACCGACATGGAATGAAAACGTCGTCGGGGCGTTGAGTAGGATCAAGTGCAAGAAACGTGCTCCGGGGTCGGTGTGAATCCGAACCGGCGGTGACAGTCCGCGAGCCCCTCTCACGAGGGGTTGATCCGGTGGAACTCCGGGACCGACGGTGATGCATGACGGTTCGACAGAACCCGATCGCTAGTCCGGATGGGAGGCAGCACGGACGTGGTCGCGCGCACGCGGCGGCGTCTGCGGTGTCGGCCGTGCCCCGGAGCCTCACAGGAGGACGACGGATGGCCGCGACAGACCGCGACGACACGGCGATCGACCGTGCGATGCAGCGCGCCCTCGAGATCGCTCGACGGGGGCCGCGCGGCATCAACCCGCAGGTCGGCGCCGTGCTGCTCTCCTCCGACGGCGAGGTGCTCGCCGAAGGGTGGCACCGGGGAGCCGGCACGGCTCATGCCGAAGTCGACGCGCTGACGAACCTCGCCGCCGCGTCGGGGGCGGATGCCGCGCGCGGTGCGACCGCCGTCGTCACCCTCGAACCGTGCAACCACACCGGCCGCACCGGTCCCTGCAGCGAAGCGCTCATCGCCGCCGGTATCGCGCGCGTGGTGTTCGCCGTCACCGATCCCGGCGAGGCCTCTTCGGGCGGCGCCGCACGTCTGCGCGAGGCCGGGGTCGACGTGATCGGCGGCTGGCGCGCCGACGAGGGTGGCGCGCTCTTGGCCTCCTGGCTGGAGGTGCAGCGGCTCGGCCGCCCCCAGGTCACCGTGAAGTGGGCGCAGTCGCTCGACGGCCGCGGCGCCGCCGCCGACGGCACCAGCCAGTGGATCACCGGTCCGGCAGCCCGCACCGATGTGCATCGCCGCCGCAGCCTCGCCGACGCGATCGTGGTCGGCACCGGCACGCTGCTGGCCGACGATCCCGCCCTCACCGCACGCCGCCCCGACGGCTCGCTCTATGACGAGCAGCCGCGGCCGGTGGTCGTCGGGACCCGAGCCGTGCCGCAGGAAGCCGCCGTGCGCCGGCATCCGCGCCCGTTCATGCAGGACGAGGGCGAGGATCTGCCCGACCTTCTGGAGCGCCTCCGCGAGCTCGGCGCACACCGCGTCTTCGTCGAGGGGGGACCGACTCTCGCATCGTCCTTCCTCCGCCAGCAGCTCGCCGACGAGGTGCTCGTGTACGTCGCTCCCACCCTGCTCGGGGGGCCTCGCCTGGCCCTCGGCGATATCGGCGTCACCTCAATCGGCAACCAGCGGCGACTGCGCGCGGCATCCGTGGAACATCTCGGCGACGACCTGCTCATCGTCGGCCGGTTCGACGGCACGGCCTGCTCACACACCTCCACCACGAAGGAAGAGAACTGATGTTCACCGGAATCATCGAAGAGCGCGGCGAGATCGTCGCCGTCGAGCCGTCGGGTGACGGTGTGCGGATGACCGTCCGTGCCCCGCTGGCCGTCTCCGACGCCCACCACGGCGACTCGATCTCGGTCAGCGGCGTCTGCTTGACCGTCGTCGACCAGGGCGAGGACTGGTTCACCGCCGACGTGATGCGCCAGAGCCTGGACATGGCGACCCTCGGCGCATTCGGCCCCGGCACCCGCGTCAACCTCGAGCGCGCAATGGCCGCACACGGCCGCCTGGGCGGACACATCGTTCAGGGACACGTCGACGGGACCGGCACGGTGCGGGAGGTGCGCCCCGGCGCCGAGTGGCGCGTCATCCGCATCTCGCTGCCCGCGGACCTCGCTCCGCTCGTCGTCGACAAGGGATCGATCGCCGTCGACGGGGTCTCTCTCACGGTTTCGAATGCGTCGGATGCCGCCGCCGCCGATGCCTGGTTCGAGGTGTCGCTGATTCCCGAGACCCTGGAGGCGACGACCCTCGGCGACCGCGTTGCCGGCGACCGCGTCAACCTCGAGACCGACATCCTGGCGCGCCACGTGCAGCGCCTGCTCGCCTTCGCCCCCACCGTTTCCGATTCCGCCGACTCCCTCACCGAAGGAGGCTCACGATGAGCCTTGCCACCATCCCCGAGGCCCTCGAGGCGCTGCGCGCCGGACGTCCCGTCATCGTCGCCGACGATGAGAACCGCGAGAACGAGGGTGACATCATCCTGTCGGCCCAGCTCGCCACGCCCGAGTGGCTCGCCTGGACGATCCGCTGGTCCAGCGGCTTCATCTGTGCGCCCATGCCCGCCGAGTGGGCCGACCGCCTCGACCTGCCGCCGATGGTCGCGGTGAACGAGGACGCCCGCGGCACCGCCTATACGGTGAGCGTGGATGCCGCCGACCGCGTCTCGACCGGCATCAGCGCGACCGACCGCTCGCACACCCTCAATGTGCTGGCCGACCCGGCATCCGTGCCGTCGTCGGTGATCCGGCCGGGTCACATCCTGCCGCTGCGCGCGGTGGACGGCGGCGTGCGCGAGCGTGCGGGTCACACCGAGGCCGGCGTCGAGCTGATGCGTCTCGCGGGTCTGCAGCCTGTCGCGGCGATCGGCGAGGTCGTCGCCGAGGACGGGTCGATGATGCGTCTGCCGGGTCTGATGGAGATGGGCGAGCGGGAGGGCGTTCCGGTGATCACGATCGAACAGCTCATCGCCTACCTCGACGAGGTCGAACCGGTCGCCGCGCCCGCTGCGCAGGCGGCGGCCCAGAAGCGCCGCGTGAGCCTGCGCGCCGAGGCGACCGTGCCCACCTCGCACGGAACGTTCCGCTTTCTGGCGTACAAGGACCGCGTGACCGGCACCGACCACATCGCGGTCGTCTCGGGTGACCTCACCGAGAAGGCCCCGCTCGTGCGCGTGCACTCCGAGTGCCTCACCGGTGAAGCCTTTGGCTCCCAGAAGTGCGAGTGCGGCCCGCAGCTGGACGCCGCGCTGGAGCGCATCGACAAGGACGGCGGCGTCGTCATCTACATGCGCGGCCACGAGGGCCGCGGCATCGGCCTCATCAACAAGCTGCGCGCCTACAGCCTGCAGGAGCGGGGCCTCGACACCGTCGATGCGAACCTCGCGCTGGGCCTGCCCGCCGACGCCCGCGACTACGCGGCAGCCGGCGGCATCCTCGCGGATCTGGGTGTGGACAGCATCCGGCTCCTGACCAACAACTCCGACAAGGTGAAGCAGCTGCGCGAGCTCGGACTCGATATCGTCGAGCAGGTGCCGCTGCTCGTCGGCGTCGGCGCCAACAACCATCAGTACCTGGCCACCAAGCGCGATCGCATGGGCCACATCATCAGCGCGGCAGAGCTCGACGCGGCTCTCGCCCACAGCACGGAGGAGCACGCATGAGCGGCGACGGAGCCCCCCAGACCGTCCCGATCGACGCGACCGGACTGCGGGTCGTCGTCATCGCCGGCCTCTGGCACGACGTCATCACCGACGGCCTGATCGCCGGCGCGGAGCGGGTGCTCGCGGCATCCGGGGCCGAGTGGAGCCTGGAGCGCGTTCCCGGCTCGTTCGAGCTGCCCGTCGCGGCGAAGGCGGCCCTGGATGCCGGGGCGGACGCCGTCGTCGCACTCGGTGTCATCATCCGCGGGGGCACACCCCACTTCGACTTCGTGTCGTCGGCGGCCACCGACGGCCTCACCCGTGTCGCCCTCGACACCGGCAAGCCGGTCGGCTTCGGGGTGCTGACCCTGGACGACGAGCAGCAGGGCATCGACCGGGCGGGCCTTCCGGGCTCGAAGGAGGACAAGGGCGCGGAAGCCGCGGATGCCGCGCTGCGCACCGCGCTGCTGCTGCAGCGCCTTCGCGGCTGACACCGCACCGACCAGAAGCCGCGTTTCGACTCGCTGCGCTCGCTCAACGACCGGGGCTCTCATCCCGGTCGTTGAGCGAGGCGCGCAGCGCCGAGTCGAAACGCCCTCAGCCTCGGCGGTGACGCGCGCTCCACCCGCGCACGGCATCGATGCCGCCCTGCGCGTAGGCGAGCCGCTTCGCGTGGCTCCATCCCTGCAACCGCTTCTTCCACGCGAAGGCATCGGAGACACGCGCCATCTCCGCACTCCACACCAGCTCGACCGGCAGGCGTCTCCGCGTGTAGACGGCTCCCTCCCCGGCGGCATGCTGGGCGAGGCGCCGATCGAGATCGAGCGTGCTGCCGACGTACAACGTGCCGTCGGCGCAACGGAGCATGTACACGAAGGGCATGCCGCGACGTTAGTCGTCCGCGACGGTTGCCACGGCGACAATCCACAGGAACCGCGTTTCGACTCGCTGCTCGCTCAACGACCGGGGGCGCGGACGCGCGCACTATCAGTTAGGCTGAAGGCATGGAGATCCTGCGTCACGTCGTCGTCCTCGTCCATCTCACCGGATTCGCCATCCTCTTCGGCGCCTGGGTCGTCGAGGCGGTGGGACAGCGGCGCGTCACCCGCCTGATGACGTGGGGCATGCTCGTCGCCGCCGTCGCCGGCCTCGCCCTGGCCGCGCCGTGGGGCATCGACTACCCGCTGAACTACACGAAGCTGGGCGTCAAGCTCGTCGTGCTGCTCGCGATCGGCGCGCTCCTCGGAATCGGCACCGCTCGCCAGCGCAAGACCGGATCCGTGCCGCCGGCCATGTTCTGGCTGGTCGGCATCCTGACCTTCCTCAACGCCGCCCTCGCCGTCCTCTGGCGCTGACCGCGTCGACGCCGGCAGGTTCCCGCTGCACGAACGAGACGCGCCACGCGGCGTAGACTCGATAGCCGTGCGCCGGGAACCTGCCGGCGCCCCGGTGACCTCATTGTCGCGGCGCCCGCTGCACACACCCCTGCCCCGGACGCCCACCACCGGTGCGTCCCACGAGGACCTACGATCTCTCATCGATAGGTAGCCTCTGCGCATGTCCTCAGCCACCGCGGCCCCCACCGCACCCGTCAACTCCCGCGCCCGCGTGATCACCGCGAGCCTGGTCGGAACGACGATCGAGTTCTACGACTTCTACGTCTACGCGACCGCCGCCGTGCTCGTCTTCCCCGCCCTCTTCTTCCCGACCGGCAACGAGACCACCGCCCTCCTGTCGTCGTTCGCCGTCTTCGGGGCCGCGATGATCGCGCGCCCCATCGGCGCGGTGGTCTTCGGACACTTCGGCGACCGCTTCGGTCGAAAGGCCACGCTCGTCGCGTCGCTGCTCACGATGGGCATCGCGACCTTCCTGATCGGGTGTCTGCCGACGTTCTCGGGCATCGGCTGGTGGGCGGCCCTCCTGCTGCTGATCCTCCGCCTGTTCCAGGGATTCGCCCTCGGCGGCGAGTGGTCGGGCGCCGCGCTCGTGGCCACGGAGAACGCCCCGAAGGGCAAGCGCGCCTGGTACGGCACCTTCCCGCAGCTGGGCGCTCCGATCGGCTTCATCATCGCGAACGCGCTCTTCCTCGTGATCAACTTCGCCCTGCCGCACCCCGACGGCCCGACGCAGCGCTCCGAGGCCTTCCTCGCCTGGGGCTGGCGCGTGCCCTTCCTCTTCTCGGCCGTGATGGTGATCATCGGCCTCTGGGTGCGCCTGAAGCTCGTCGAGTCCGAGACCTTCACGACCGCCGAGAAGAGGGGCGCCATCCGCCGCTTCCCCCTGGGGGAGGTCGTCCGCGGACACTGGAAGAACCTGATCCTCGGCACGTTCATCATGCTCGCCACGTATGTGCTCTTCTACCTGATGACGAGCTTCACCCTCGCCTACGGCACGAAGGCGACGGATGCGCCGGTCGCCGGCCTCGGATTCGGCTACACCGACTTCGTGATCATGCAGATCATCGGCGTGGTGTTCTTCGGGGTGTTCACCCTGCTGTCGGGCCCCATCGCCGACGCGGTCGGCCGCCGCAAGCTCCTCATCTGGGTCACCGCGTTGATCGGCGTGCTCGGCCTCACGTTCAACGTCTTCCTGCTTCCGGCCGTTGATCCGAAGTTCACGGGTGCGCTGGTGCAGGCCTTCCTCGTGTTCGGCTTCATGCTGATGGGAGCCACCTTCGGCCCCATGGGCGCCGTGCTGCCGGAGCTCTTCCCGACGAACGTCCGCTACACCGGCTCGGCGATCGCCTACAACGTCTCGTCGATCCTCGGCGCCGCCGTCGCACCGTCGATCGCACTGGGGCTGTGGGCCGCCGGCGGCGGCGAGCCGTGGCTCGTGGGCCTCTACCTGTCGGGCTCCGCCGTGCTCACCCTCATCGCACTGATCCTCTCCCGCGAGACCAAGGACGTCGACTACGAGACGAACATCGGCCTCGGCGAGACCGGCTCACTCTGACGACTCACGCACGAACGGCGGCCGCTCAGTCGAGGAACAGCGCGCGCAGCCGCTTCGTGGTGAACACGAGACCGATCGCGATCATCGCGACGTAATAGAGGACGTGCCACAGCATGTCGACGTTGAGGATGCCGGTCGTCAGCCCCCGGATCAGCTCGACCCCGTGCCACAGCGGCAGCGCCATGACGATCTGCTGCACCCAGCCCGGGTAGACCGTGATCGGGTAGAAGGTGGCGGAGAAGAGGAACATCGGCAGCAGCACGAAGTTGATCCAGTCCATCTGCTGGAACGTCTTCATGTAACTGGTGACGGCCATGCCGAGACTCGCGAAGCCGAACGCGATCAGGACCACCGCGGGCAGGGCGAGCACCGCCGTCCAGGCGAGGTTGAGCCCGAGGATCTGCATGATGATCATGAACCCGGTCGCATACGCCAGCCCACGCAGCAGCGCGTAGAGGATCTCGCCCAGGGCGACATCGAGCGGGCCGAGCGAGGTGGCGAGCATGCCCTCGTAGAGCTTGCCGTAGTTGAGCTTGAAGAAGACGTTCCACGTGGAGTCGTAGATCGCCCCGTTCATCGCCGAGACGGCCAGCAGCGCCGGCGCGATGAAGGCGGCGTAGCTGACGCTCGCGCCCTGGGCGGTCTCGACGTCGCCGATCAGCGCGCCGAGACCGATGCCCATCGAGGCGAGGTAGAACACCGGCTCGAAGAAGCCCGAGAGCACGACCGCCCAGCTGGAAGACCGCGCGGCGATGAGGCCGCGCTGGACGACGGCACCGGGGTTGCCCGCCCACAGCGCGCGCACGCCCCCGCGACGGGCCACGGTGGAGGACACCTCGACGACGGCGCTCACTTCGCGAGCCTCTCGGTGAAGACGCGGCGGGCGAACAGGTAGCCGACCACCGCGAGGGCGAGCAGATAGACGAGGTGGACCGTGACCATCACCGGGTCGACGGCCGCGCCGTATGTGGCGACGCGTCCGAGTTCGGCGCCGTGCCAGAGCGGTGAGACCCACCCGATCCACTGCAACCACAGCGGCAGCGAGTCCAGCGGATAGAACGTTCCGGAGAAGAGGAACATCGGCATGAAGAGGAAGCGCTGCACGAGAGCGAACTGTCCCTTGTCGTCTTCGATCGAGCCCGCATAGGCCATGAGCGGGATGCCGAAGGCGAGCCCGGCCAGCACACCGGCGAACACCGCGAGCCATCCCGTCGCGGGGTGAGGCACCGCGCCGAAGGGCAGCAGCCACACGATGAGGTAGTAGGCAGCCGAGGCGACGACCATCCGCGCCGTCGCTCCGGCGACGACGCCGTTGGCGATCTGCGGGCTCGACAGCGGCGAGGCGTTGAAGCCGTAGAAGTAGCGGCGCCATTTGAAGCCCGCCATGACCGGGTAGGTGAGCTCCTCGCTGGCCACCGAGATCGTCGCGGTCGCCAGCAGCGCCGGAGCGACGAATATGAGGTAGCTCACCTCCTGGCCGTGATCGACGATCGGCACGCGGATGAGGGCCGCCAGGCCCACGGCGAGCCCCAGCAGGTACAGGATGGGCTGACCGACCGCGCCGACGATGATCGTCCACCCGTAGGCGCGCATCGCGCGGACCATGTGCTCGGTGACGTACCACCCGCCGCGGCGGCGGGGCTTGCGCCCCCACTGCATCGCTTCGGCACGCAGTTCGTCCAGGCTGGGGTGCGTCCCGGCATCCGTCTGGGCGGCGCTCATTCGATCAGCGACCTTCCCGTGAGGCGCAGGAACACGTCTTCCAGCGACGAGCGCCGCACCAGCGAGGTGATCGGCTCGAGCCCCTGTCCGGTGATGCGTTCGAGAGCGGCCTCGCCGTTGTCCGCGTAGATGAGAATGCGGTCGGGAAGCACCTCGACCCGCTCGCCGATGCCGCCGAGGCTGCCCGCGACCTGGGCGTTGCGGTCGGAGCCGAAGCGCACTTCGAGCACTTCCCGGCTGGAGTGCTCGCGGATGAGGGATGCCGGGGTGCCCTCCGCCATGATGCGGCCCTTGTCGACGACGATGAGTCGATCGCAGAGCTGTTCGGCCTCGTCCATGTAGTGCGTGGTCAGCACCAGGGTCGTGCCGCGCTCCTTGAGGCGGAACAGGCGGTCCCACAGGACGTGACGCGCCTGCGGGTCGAGGCCCGTGGTCGGCTCATCGAGCAGCAGGATGCGCGGATCGTTGATGAGCCCTCGCGCGATGGTGAGGCGCCGTTTCATGCCGCCGGAGAGCTGGTCGACTTTGTTCTTCGCCTTGTCCTCGAGCTGCGCGAAGGCGAGCAGCTCATCGGCCTTCTCATGGCACACCTTGCTGGGGAGGCCGAAGTACCGGCCGTAGATGTACAGGTTCTCGCGGGCGTTGAGCTCGCCGTCGAGGTTGTCCTGCTGCGGCACGACGCCGAGCCGGGACCGGATCTCGGGACCGTAGCGATCCGGGTCGAGGCCGAGAATCTGCAGGTCGCCGCCGGAGCGGGTGGAGACCGCGCCGATCATCTTCATCGTCGTCGACTTGCCGGCGCCGTTGGGACCGAGAAGACCGAACGACTCACCGGGCGCGACCTCGAAGCTGAGACCGTCGACGGCGACGAAGTCGGGCTTGCCCTTGACCTTGTAGGACTTCACGAGCTGATGCGCGGAGATGACGGGAGCAGGCACCGACCCACCCTACCCAGTGCCTCCGACACCGTGCGGCGATGCTCGTCGTCGTCGAGAGAGAAGATAGAAGTACCCGAACACCGCAGGAAAGCGCCTCATGTCCTCTGCCAGCACCACCCGCCCTTCCCGCTCCCGCCGCCGCGCGCCCGATGACGGCCCTCGCGCGAGTCTGCGACAGCTACTCCCCTTCGTCTTCGAGCAGAAGGGCGTTCTCGTCGTCGTCGCTGTGCTGAGCGTGCTCGCCGCCGTCGCGACCCTCGCCCAGCCGCTGGTGGTCGGTCAGGTCATCGACCGGGTGCAGAAGCAGAACCCGCTGGGTCTGCTGGTGTGGGTGCTGGTGGGTCTCGTCATCGCCTCCTCGGTGATCAGCGGCATCCAGCACTTCCTCCTGCAGCGCACGGGCACGGCGGTCGTCTACTCGAGTCGGCGCCGTCTCATCGCACAGCTGCTGCACCTTCCCGTACAGGAGTACGACGCACGACGCACGGGCGACCTCGTCTCGCGCGTCGGCACCGACACGACCCTGCTGTACGCGGTGCTCACCCAGGGGCTGGCGGACTCGATCGGCAATGCGCTCATCTTCGTGGGCGCGATCGTGGCGATGTTCATCATCGATCCGGTGCTGCTGGTGCTCATCCTGGTCGTCGTCGGCGCGTCGGTCGCCGTCGTGGTGGCGCTCAGCGGGCGGATCCGCCGGGCGACCGCCGTGCAGCAGGAGAAGGTGGGCGAGCTGGCCTCGGGCGTGGAGCGCGCGGTCGGATCGATCCGCACGATCCGCGCCTCGGGTGCGTCCGACCGCGAACGCGAGAGCATCGAGCACACGGCGCGCGGTGCGTACGAGGCCGGCGTGCAGGTCGCGAAGGCATCGGCGTTCGTGGTGCCGGTCGCCGGCGTCGCCCTCCAGCTGTCGCTGCTCGTCGTCCTCGGTGTCGGCGGCTTCCGCGTCGCCTCCGGAGCGATCACGATCGCCGGGCTGGTGACGTTCGTGATGTTCCTGTTCTTCCTCGTGCAGCCACTCGGCTCGTTCTTCGGAGCGATCACCTCGGTCGGGCAGGCCCTGGGCGCACTGGGACGCATCCAGGAGGTGCTGGACCTGCGCACCGAGACGGCGCGCGATGCGGAGGTCGCGGCATCCGTCGCCGTCGGCACCTCTCCGATCTCGACGGCCGCCGCGCACGAGAACCACGAGACGACGTCGGCGATCGAGTTCCGCGACGTGCATTTCGCGTATCCGGATGCCGTGGTCAACGCGCGCCGTCGCTCGGAGACCGAGGCGGCGGCCCTGCTCGCCGAGGCCCACGCCGACGCGACGGTGGCGGTCTCGGAAGCGGCCGGCGAGGTGCTGCGCGGCGTGTCGTTCCGCGTCCCGCGCGGGGCGCGCGTCGCCCTGGTCGGGCCGTCGGGTGCGGGCAAGTCCACCACCCTCGCGCTGATCGAGCGGTTCTACGACCCGACGGCGGGCTCGATCCTGCTCGACGGCGTCGACCTCCGCGGCATCGACCGCACGCGGCTGCGCGCCCAGCTCGGCTATGTCGAGCAGGACGCACCGACCCTCGCCGGGACGATCGCGGACAACCTGCGGTTGGCGTCGCCGTCGGCATCCGACGAGGAATGCGCCCGCGTGCTGCGCGCCGTGAACCTCGGCGACGTCCTGGAACGCTCGAGCCTGGGTCTGGACGCGCCGGTGGGCGAGGCCGGCGTCATGCTCTCGGGCGGCGAACGGCAGCGGCTCGCGATCGCCCGAGCGCTGCTGGCTGCTCCCCCGATTCTGCTGCTGGACGAGTCGACGTCATCGCTCGACGGCCTCAACGAACAGCGCATGCGCGAAGCGATCGACGCCGTCGCCTCGGGGCGGACGCTCGTCGTGATCGCGCACCGCTTGTCGACGGTCGTCGACAGCGACCTGATCGTCGTGATGGACCACGGTCGAGTCGTCGGGCAGGGCACCCACTCCCAACTCGTCGAGACCGTGCCGCTCTATCGCGACCTCGCGAAGCACCAGCTGCTCGTCTGACCCGCGATCACGACACACGCGTGCGCGTCAGCCGCATCACCGCGACGCGGCGAGCTTGAGGCGGTAGCGAAGAGCCGCGAGCTCGGCGTACAGCGCCGGCGGCACCCGCCCCTCGAACGTGCGGTAGAACTCCTCCGTGAGCCCGGCCTCCTGCAGCCACAGGTCGCGGTCGATAGCGAACAGGGCCTCGAGGTCGGCGTCCGGCACCTCGATGCCATCGAGGTTCAGATCTTCCGTGCGCGGCAGCCGTCCGATCGGGCTGTCGATGGCGGGGACCACTCCCTCGATGCGGCGGATGATCCAGTCGATCACGCGTGCGTTGTCGCCGAACCCCGGCCAGAGGAAGCGGCCGTCCTCGCCCTTGCGGAACCAGTTGACCTGGAAGATGCGCGGGGCGCGGTCGAAGCGCAGACGCTGGCCGACCTTGAGCCAGTGGCCGAAGTAGTCCGCCATGTTGTAGCCGCAGAACGGGAGCATCGCGAAGGGGTCGCGGCGCAGCTCGCCGACGGTCCCTTCGGCGGCAGCGGTGCGCTCGGAGGAGATGTTCGAGCCGAGGAACACGCCGTGGGTCCAATCGGTGGCCTCGAGCACGAGCGGGACGTTCGTGGCGCGGCGCCCGCCGAACAGGATGCCGTCCAGCGGCACGCCCTCGGATGCCTCCCAGTCGGGGGCGATCTGCGGGCACTGTCCCGCGCTGACGGTGAAGCGCGAGTTGGGGTGGGCGGCCGGGCGGCCCATGGCCGGGGTCCAGGGCTTGCCCTCCCAGTCGATCAGCTCCGACGGGACGTCATCGGTGAGACCCTCCCACCAGACGTCTCCGTCGGGACGCAGGGCCACGTTCGTGAAGATCGTGTTGCCCCACAGCGTTTCGACGGCCGCCACGTTGGTCGACGCGCCCGTTCCCGGCGCCACCCCGAAGAAGCCGGCCTCGGGGTTGATGGCCCACAGCCGCCCGTCGTCGCCGGGGCGAAGCCACGCGATGTCGTCGCCGAGGGTCTCGACGCGCCACCCCGGAATCGTGGGGCGCAGCATCGCCAGATTGGTCTTGCCGCACGCGGAGGGGAAGGCGGCGGCGAGGTGGAAGCGCTTGCCCTCCGGGCTGATGACGCGGATCAGCAGCATGTGCTCGGCGAGCCACCCCTCCTCGCGTCCGATGACCGAGGCGATGCGCAGTGCGAAGCACTTCTTCGCGAGGATCGCGTTGCCGCCGTAGCCCGATCCGAACGACCACACCTCGAGCGTGTCGGGAAAGTGCACGATGTACTTCTCGTCGTTGCAGGGCCAGGCGACGTCTTCCCGGCCGGGGGCCAGCGGCGCGCCGACCGAGTGCACCGTCTTGACCCAGGGCTTGCCGGCAGCGATCTGCTCCAGCACCGCAGTGCCGACGCGCGTCATGATGCCGATGGAGGTCACCGCGTACGCGCTGTCGGTGATCTGTACGCCGATGTGCGAGAGCGGACCGCCGACGGCGCCCATCGAGAAGGGCACGACGTACATCGTGCGTCCCCGCATCGACCCCTCGAACAGCGGGGTGATGGTCGCCCGGATCTGATCGGGCTGTGCCCAGTTGTTGGTGGGGCCGGCATCCTCCTGTCGCGCCGAGGCGATGAAGGTGCGCGCCTCCGTGCGAGCGACGTCACTCGGGTGCGAGCGGGCGAGGTAGGAGCCCGGTCGCCACTCGGGGTTGAGCTTGATGAGCTTGCCTTCGTCGACCTGCTGGCGAAGAAGAGCCTCGTTCTCGGCGCGGGAACCGTCGACCCAGTGGATGCGCGCGGGCTGCGTCAGGGCGGCGACCTCGTCGACCCAGGCGAGCAGCGCCTCCAAGCCTGCGCCGGCCAGGACCGGTCGCATCCCGAACCCGCCGCGGGGCTCGTCGGCCGCGTCGGCCCCCGTGGCGGTGCGAATGGCGGTCGGGCGGGTGAACATGTCGGCGATGGCCATGTCGGGCTCCTTCAGCGTGGCGTCGGTGGGGCGATCCGGAGGGGTCTCTTCCAGATTGAGCTCCTCACGACGGATTTGCATGCCCTGACGTCGTCAAGAAACGTGATTCTTTCGCTATGCTCAAGGAATGCCACCCACGTCCCTAGAGCTGTCGACGCTCGGTCATCGCATCCGCCACCAACGGGTGTCGCACGGGCTCACCCTCGACGAGCTCGGCGCGATCGTCGGCGTCGCCGGCAGCCAGCTGAGCCTGATCGAGAACGGCAAGCGCGAGCCGAAGCTCTCGCTGTTGCAGGCGATCGCCGCCGCCACCGGCACCGACGTCACCGATCTGCTCTCCGCCGAGCCGCCCAACCGCCGGGCCGCCCTCGAGCTCGAACTCGAACGTGCGCAGCAGTCCCCCGTCTTCCGCAGCCTCGGTATCCCGGCTCTGCGGGTGACCAAGGCGACCTCCGACGAGACAATCGAGTCTGTGCTGGGGCTGCACCGTGAGCTGCAGCGGCGCGAGCGCGCGGCGATCGCTACGCCTGAGGAGGCCCGACGCGCCAACACCGAGCTGCGGCTGCGCATGCGCGCCAAGGACAACTACCTCCCCGAGATCGAAAAGCTCGCGGAGAAGCAGCTGAAGGCCGCCGGCCACGTCTCGGGCGCCCTCACCCACCGCACGGTCAGCATCATGGCGTCCCAGCTCGGTTTCGAACTGATCTACGTCGATGATCTCCCCCACTCGGCCCGCTCGGTCACCGACCTGGAGAACGGCAGGATCTACCTGCCGCCGGCATCGATCCCCGGCGGCCACGGCCTGCGCTCGATGGCCCTGCAGGCCATGGCCCACCGGCTGCTCGGACACACACCGCCCAGTGACTACGCCGACTTCCTCCAGCAGCGGCTCGAGATCAACTACTTCGCGGCCTGCTGTCTCATGCCCGAGACCGCCTCGGTCGCCTTCCTGACCCAGGCGAAGAAGGATCGCAACCTGGCCGTCGAGGACTTCCGCGATGCGTTCGGCGTGACCCACGAGGCCGCCGGCATGCGGCTGACGAACCTCCTGACGCAGCACATCGGCATCCGCCTGCACTTCCTGCGGGTCGACGGCTCGGGCGCCATCACCCGCGCCTACGAGAACGATGACCTGCCGCTGCCGATGGACGTCACCGGATCGGTCGAGGGACAAGTCGTGTGCCGGCATTTCGCCGCGCGCGCCGCCTTCTCGGAGCAGAACCGCACGGTCGAGCACTACCAGTACACCGACACCCCCGCCGGTACCTTCTGGTGCTCGTCGCAGACCGGACGCACCTCGGACGGCGAGTTCTCGATCACCGTCGGGGTGCCTTTCGACGACGCGCGCTGGTTCCGCGGCCGCGAGACGCAGAAGCGCGCGATCTCGACGTGCCCCGACGAGTCGTGTTGCCGACGGCCGGATGCCGATCTCACGGCACGCTGGGAGGGTCGCGCGTGGCCGAGTGCCCGCGTGCACATGCAGATGTTCTCACCGCTGCCGCGCGGCGCCTTCCCCGGCGTCGACGACGGCGAGGTCTACGCCTTCCTCGATCGGCACGCCCAGGGCTGACGACATCCGGCACCGGCATCTGCCCGGGAGCAGGCGCGACGACGGTTGAGTGGGCGCGACGCAGCGGTGTACGCTCGCTGTTTGTGAGGTTCGCCTAACCTCACTTCCCCTCCCCGAAGAAACGCTCGTGCTTGCCACCTTCCTGATCGGCCTCCGCGAAGGCCTCGAAGCCGCGCTCGTCGTCGGCATCCTCGTCGCCTACCTGCGCCGCATCGACCGGCGCGACGTCCTTCCCCGGCTGTGGATCGGCGTGGGCCTGGCCGTCGCCCTGGCCGTCGGCATCGGCGCGATCCTCACCTTCGGCGCCTACGCGCTCACGTTCGAAGCACAGGAGCTGATCGGGGGCCTGCTCTCGCTGGTCGCCGTCGGCATGGTGACCTGGATGATCTTCTGGATGCAGAAGACCGCCCGCACGATGAAGAAGACGCTCGAGGGCGGCGTCGACCGGGCGCTCGCGACGGGGGGTCTCTGGGGAATCGTCCTCATCGGATTCGTGTCCGTCGCCCGCGAAGGCATCGAGACGACGCTCCTGCTGTGGTCGATGGTGCAGTCCTTCGGCGACACGCCTTCCGCCCTTCCCGGCGCGCTGCTCGGCCTCGCCGCCGCCGTCATCCTCGGGTGGCTCCTCGCCCGCGGAATGGTGCGCCTCGACCTCCGCGTCTTCTTCGGCTGGACCGGCGGCTTCCTCGTGATCGTCGCTGCCGGCGTCCTGGCGTACGCGATCCACGACCTGCAGGAGGCCGGCGCCCTTCCCGGTCCGTTCTCCGCGCTGGCACCCATCGTGGGCGGCACGGTCGCCGTGGGGGCGGCCGGCTTCCCCTTCGGCTGGGCGTTCGACCTCTCGGCGGCGATCGCGCCGGGAAGCCCTCTCGCCGCGATCCTCCAGGCCACCGTCGGCTTCATGCCGCAGATGTCGTGGCTGCAGGTCATCGCCTGGGCCCTGTACATGGCCGTCGTCGGCACCCTCTTCGTCCGGGGACTCGGTCGCCGGCCCGCCCGGGCCTCGGCATCCGCACCCCTCACGCCGGTTCCGCACCACGCGGACCTCTCCCACCACCAAGGAGCATCATGACCCGCACACGCACCTGGGGAGCCGTCGCCGCGCTCGGCGCGACCGCCCTCGTGCTTGCCGGCTGCGTCGCCAAGACCGACGTCGCCGCGTCCGACGCCCTGACCGTCACCTCCACCGACACGGCGTGCACGGTGTCGACCGCGACCGCCACCAGCGGCACGCTCGCGTTCGCGGTGACCAACGCCAGCTCGCAGGTGACGGAGTTCTATCTCCTCGCCGCCGACGGTCTGCGCATCGTCGGCGAGGTCGAGAACATCGCCCCCGGCGCCTCACGCACCCTCACCGTCGTCGCCCAGCCCGGCGACTACGTCACGCTGTGCAAGCCCGGCATGGTCGGTGAGGGCATCGGACGCACCGCCTTCACCGTCACGGGCGACGCCGTCACGGCCACGGGCGACGACGCCGCGCAGAAGCAGAAGGCCGTCGATCTGTACGCGTCGTTCGTCAAGGATCAGGTCGAACAGCTCGTCCCGGCCGTGGCGAGCTTCGTGAGCGCCTACGAGGCCGGCGACGATGAGAAGGCGCGGAGCCTGTTCCCCACCACGCGTGCGTTCTACGAGCGCATCGAACCCGTCGCGGAGTCGCTGGGCGATCTCGATCCCCGCATCGATTACCGCGAGGTGGATGCCGCCGCGGAAGGCCTCGACTGGACGGGCTTCC
The DNA here is from genome assembly GCF_001724435.1 of Microbacterium sp. SCN 69-37. Lineage (NCBI taxonomy): Bacteria > Bacillati > Actinomycetota > Actinomycetes > Micrococcales > Microbacteriaceae > Microbacterium > Microbacterium sp. SCN 69-37. Next base: position 158,808 of record NZ_MEEL01000025.1, on the reverse strand, counting down.
ACCGCATCGAGAAGGACCTCTGGGTTCCGGCGCCCGATGCCCTCAACTCCGACGGGTCAACCCCGGCCTGGAAGGACTGGGCGCCCTCGACGCCCGCCGAGCGCGCGACCTCCGGGGCGAAGCTGATCGCCGACGTGGGCGAGCTGAACGACTACGTCCACGGCGACGCGTTCCAGAAGGCACTCGACGCGCAGGGCATCGGCGGCATCTCCAACGGCGCGATCGCCCTCCTGGACGAAGTGGCCACGGGAAAGATCAGCGGCGAAGAGGACTGGTGGAGCGGCACCGACCTCTACGACTTCGCGGCCAACGTCGAGGGATCGAAGATGGCGTTCTCGCTCGTCAAGGACTTCGCCGTCTCCTCCGGGGCGACCGGAACCGAGCTCGCCGGCCGGATCGACAGCGGCTACGCGGCCCTGGAGGCCGCGCTGGCCAGCCACGGGTCGCTGAGCGCCGGCTTCGTGAACTACCGGCAGCTGAGCGACGCCGACAAGCGTCAGCTCACCGACCTCATCAACGCGCTGGCGGAGCCGCTGTCCAAGCTGACCTCCACGATCCTGCAGTGAGCACCGACCCCGCCCTCGCAGGCGACGACCGCCTCGAGCCCGCGCCGCGCGCCGGCCTCAGCCGTCGGGGCCTGCTGGGCCTCGCGGCCGGTGTCGGTGCGGCCGGGCTCGCCGTCGGCGCCGGAGCCGGAGCGGCGGCCGGCGTCGCCGTCGGCCGCACGCGCGGCGCCGCCGGCGCGGCGTCGCCCTACGCGTTCTACGGCGCGCACCAGGCCGGGATCACGACGCCCGTCCAGGACCATCTTCACTTCGCGTCGTTCGACATGATGGCGGGGACCACCCGCGGGGATCTGATCGAGCTTCTCCAGGACTGGTCCTACGCGGCGGCGCGGATGACCCAGGGTCTCGATGTGTCGGCCAGCGGCGCGGTGGGAGGCTCGCCGGAGGCGCCGCCGGACGACACCGGTGAGGCGCTGGGCCTTGCCGCGAACGGGCTGACGATCACGTTCGGCGTCGGACCGACCCTGTTCACGGCCGTCGACGGCACCGACCGCTACGGACTCGCCGACCGTCGGCCCGCCCTGCTCACCGCGTTGCCGGCATTTCTCGGCGACGACCTGGAGCCCGATCACACCGGCGGCGACCTGTGCATCCAAGCCTGCGCCGACGACCCGCAGGTCGCCGTGCACGCGATCCGCAATCTGAGCCGCATCGCCTTCGGCCGAGCACGGCTGCGCTGGTCGCAGCTCGGCTTCGGAAAGACGTCGAAGACGACCGCCGATCAGGCCACGCCCCGCAACCTCTTCGGGTTCAAGGACGGCACGGCCAACATCCTCGCCGACGGCCAGACGGCGCTGGATCAGCACGTCTGGGTCGGCGACGGCGACGAACCGGCCTGGCTCGTGGGCGGCTCCTATCTCGTGGCGCGCAAGATCGCGATGCTCATCGAGACGTGGGATCGCGTGCGTCTGAGCGAGCAGGAGCGCATCACGGGCCGTGACAAGGCGCACGGCGCGCCGCTCTCGGGCGGGCAGGAGCAGACGGCGCCGGACTTCTCCGCCGTCGGCGCCACGGGCCAGCCCGCGATCGACGCGCGCAGCCACGTGCGCCTCGCCCATCCCGACCTCAACAAGGGCATCCGCATCCTTCGCCGCGGCTACAACTACGTCGACGGCAACACCGATCTCGGACGACTCGACGCCGGCCTGTTCTTCCTCGCGTACCAACGCTCTCCCGCGCAGTTCATCGCCCTGCAGCGTGCGCTGTCGAGGGATCTGCTGAGCGAGTACGTCCGCCACATCGGCTCGGGGCTGTGGGCCATTCCCCCGGGAGCCGAGGAGGGCTCGTATGTGGGGGCCGGTCTGTTCGCCTGAGGAGGCGCAGCGCTACACGCGCAAGAACCGGGCGACGCGCCCGAGAGCGGCCTCCACGGATGCCGCGTCGACCGCGGCGGCGAAGGGGTCGGGCATCGGCGGCAGATGGTGTCTGCCGACCGCCGTCGAGTGACGCCAGGTGCCGAACACCTCTCCCCCGGCGATGAGCACGGGACGCACCAGACCGTTGAGGGTCGGACCGATCGTTGCGAGGTGCTCCGGCGGGCAGACTCGGGAGCGGTCCGCGTACGAGAGGTAGTACTCGTCGAAGGGCGGCAGCGCGAGCACTCCGGAGACTGCCTCGGGCGCGCCTCCGGCTGGCGCGTCGGCGCCGAGGAAAAGGCCCTCGTCGAGCGCCGTGACCCGATCGCCGGCGGCTTCCCGCGCGGCCCGGGCGATACCGACGGGAACGCCGGCCCACCAGCGGAAGTCGTCGAGAGTGGCCGGTGCGTGCCCGGCGAGATACCGGACGAACAGCTCGCCCCAGGGCTCGGCGGGAGCCGCGGCATCGGGCAGCCAGTCGTCGGCGGCGACGAGGTACTGCTCCCGCGTGGGCGCGCCGTCGCGCGGCACGACCGGGCCGAAGACGACACCCCCGCGAACGGCGAGGGCTGAGATCAGGTGACCTCCGCGGGAGCCCGCGACATCCGCACCGGCGGCGGCCATGACCGTCGCCGCCTCGTTTCGCGTCAGGCGGTTGCCGCCCGAGAGCGCGGCCCCGACGGCTCGCTCGGCGCGCACGATGTCGTCGGCTTCGATGCCGAACGCACGGTGCACCCCCGCCGCCTGCCGCTGCTGCCGCTCGCGCGTCAGCTCGAGGATCCAGGCGAGGTCTTCGGCGGCGACGATGTGCAGGGTTCCACGCTGCGTCCACGAGCGCACGAGCACACCGCGCGCGAAGGCGTCGTCGACGTCGGTGAGCGTGACCTCCCCCGCCGTGCGGATGCCGAGAGCCCACCGCCCCGCCCAGAACTCCTGCGCCTGCGTGGCGGTGAGCCGGCGCGCGGCGGCCCCCAGGCCAGCGTCGGGAACGACCAGGGCGTGATGCACCAGACGCGTGGCGCGCAGACGGACGGAGTCCATGCGCCCATCCTGCCCGCCGCCGACGACATCCGTTCTTCTATACTCGACGGGTCCGGACGCGACGCGGCATCCGGTGCTCGAAAAAGGGGCACGCGAGACACATACGGCATCCCTTCACCGTTTCGTCTCCCGGAGGACCCATGCCCACCGTCTCTGCGCACGTCGCCCAGACCCTCGCCGCCCACATCGACCACGTCTTCGGCGTGATGGGAAACGGCAACGCCTACTTCCTCGACGCGCTGGAACGCTCCACCGACGTGCACTACACGGCGGTGCGCCACGAGGCGGGCGGCGTCGTCGCGGCGGACGCCTACCATCGCGCGAGCGGACGCCTCGCCGCCGCGACCGCCACCTACGGCGCCGGCTTCACCAACACGCTCACCGCCCTCGCGGAGTCGGTCCAGGCCCACGTGCCGCTCGTGCTCGTCGTCGGGGACGAACCCACGTCGGGCCCCCGCCCCTGGGACGTCGATCAGATCGCGCTGGCCTCGGCCGTCGGCGCGCGCACGTACACCGTCGGACGGGCGGATGCCGCGGCCACGACGGTCATCGCCATCGAGCACGCGCTGGCCTACCGCGTGCCCACGGTGCTGGCCATCCCCTACGACGTCGCAAAGCTCGAGGCGGGTTCGGTGCCGGCCGCGCCGCAGCCGACACTGCCCGCGCCGATCGCCCCCTCCCCGTTCGCACGTGCGGCGATCGCCGACCTGGCCTCCGCACTGGCCGCCGCGGAGCGTCCGGTGCTGATCGCCGGTCGCGGCGCATGGGTCTCGGGCGCCGCGGCCGCCCTCGGGCGCGTGGCCGACGCGACGGGCGCCGTCACCGCCACGACGGCTCTGGGTCGCGGCATCTTCCCCCGGTCGGAGTTCGACCTGGGGGTGACCGGAGGCTTCGGTGCCGAGGGCGCCATGGAGCTGATCGCGACGGCGGACGTCGCGGTGGTGTTCGGTGCGGGACTCAACCAGTTCACGATGCGCTTCGGCGCCCTGTTCGCTCCGGGAACCCGGGTCGTGCAGGTCGACATCGCTCCCGCCGCCACGCACCCCCACGTCGGGGGCTTCATCCGCGGGGACGCGCGCCTGGTCGCCGAAGCCCTGTGCGACGAGCTGTCCCAGAGGGATGCCGGGCCCAGCGGTTGGCGCGAGCGCGTGGACATCGCCGCGTCACGCGCCCGCGAGAGCGGCGACCCGCTGGCACCCGACGGCCGCCTCGATCCGCGTTCTGTCGCGGAGCGGATCGGTGAGCTGCTGGAGAGCGCGCCGTCCACCCGCGACCGCGTCGTCGTCACCGACGGCGGCCATTTCCTGGGCTGGGCGAACATGTACTGGCCGGTCGCGTCGCCCGACCGGATGATGATGGTCGGCACGGCGTACCAGTCGATCGGGCTGGGCTTCCCCTCCGTTCCCGGCGCGGCCCGCGCCCGGCCCGAGGCGACGATCGTGCTGTCCACCGGCGACGGCGGCGGACTCATGGCACTGTCGGATCTGGAATCCGCGGTGCGCGTGGCGGCGGGCCGCGGATTGGCCGTCGTGTGGAACGACGCCGCGTACGGCGCCGAGGTCAACCTCTACGGCGTGAAGGGCCTCGCCCGGGAGCCCATGCTCATCCCGGAGGTCGACTTCGCGGGCCTCGCCTCCGCGGTCGGGGCTCGAGGTGTCGTCGTGCGCACGCTCGCCGACCTCGACGAGCTCGCGCGGTGGGTGCAGGTCCCGGCATCCGACCGGCCCTTCCTGCTGCTGGACTGCCGGATCTCCGGCGACGTCATCGCCCCGTACCAGCAGGAGATCATTCGCGTGAACTCGTGACGCGGGGCCCGCGGCGGGTCCACCTCGACCCGCGAGGCCCCGTCCGGGAGGCGCCGCCCGTGAGACGGCGCGCCCGTCCCCTGTCCCGTATTCAGTCTGCGCACGCGCCCGCCTCCGCGGCGACCCCGGATTCGCGCAGCCGACCGGCACCGGGCACGGCGCCGAGACGGAATACGGAACCGGCGAGACGACCGGCTGCGAGCGGGCCGCCGCGGCGGGAATGCGCAGACCTGTTGAAACGCTGTGTCTGTGGCGCACACTGGGCTGCGACGGAAATCCGTCGGGACGTGCGCGCGGAATCGGGGTGCCATGGAAGGTCTGGAAGTCACCGTTCTGCTCGGGCTGTCGGTGTTGGCGGGAACGATCCTCGCGCCGCGCCTGCGCGTAGCGACGCCGCTGGTGCTGCTGGTCATCGGGTTGGTGCTGGGATTCGTGGCGGCGCTGCGTCACATCGAGCTGCCGCCGGAGACGGTGCTGCTGCTGTTCCTGCCCGTGATGCTGTTCTGGGAGAGCCTGACGACGTCGCTGCGGGGCGTTCGCCGGTCGCTGCGCTACATCATCCCGATGAGCACCCTGCTCGTGGTCGCCTCGGCGTTCGCGGTCGCGTGGGTGGCCACGCTCTTCGGGCTGCCCTGGCCGGCAGCCATGATCCTCGGTGCCGCCGTCGCGCCCCCCGATGCCACGGCTGTCGCCGCGCTCGGACGGCTGCTTCCCCAGCGCACGTTCATGAAATTGAAGGCGGAGAGTCTGACCAACGACGGCACTGCATTGGTGCTCTACGCCATCGCGATCTCCGTCGCACTCGGCGACACCGTCACGGGCTGGTCGATCACCGCCACCGTGCTCGTCTCCTACCTCGGCGGAGCGATCGCCGGCATCGTCATCGCGGCTCTCGCGTACCTCGCGCTGCGGCGCATGCGCAATGCCCTCTCGATCAACGTGACGCTGCTGCTGGTTCCGTTCACGGCGTTCCTGCTCGCCGAACTGGTCAACGCCTCGGGCGTTCTCGCCGTGGTGTTCGCGGGCCTGATCATCGCCTGGGCCTTGCCGCGCATCACCACCGCCGCCTCCCGCCGCACCGCGATGGCGGCGTGGCCGTTCGGCGTCTACCTGCTCAACGGAGCGCTGTTCGTGCTGATCGGGTTGGAAGTGCAGCTCGTCCTGCACGAGATCTCCCCGACCGAGGTGTGGGGCCTCGTGCTGCTGACCGTGGCCGCGTGGGCGGCGCTGCTGGTGGTGCGCTATGTGTTCCAGCTGTTGATGGCCCCCTTCTCGCGCCCGCGTACGCCGGCGCTGACCGCACGTTCCGGCCCGGGATCGCTGAACCGCGCGCGCATCGTGAGCACGATGGCCGGGTTCCGCGGTGCCGTGTCGCTCGCGATCGCGCTCTCGGTTCCGCTGACGACGTCGTCCGGTCAGCCGCTCGTCGGCCGCGACGCCGTGGTCTTCGTGACGGCCGGGGTGATCGTGCTGAGTCTTCTCGTGCAGGGACCGCTCCTTCCCGCCATCGTCCGGTGGGCGAAGCTTCCCAGCGACGACTGGGCCGCCGACGAGATCGAGCTGGCGCAACGGACCATCTCGGGTGCGGCGATCGCCGCTCTCGACGACATCGCGGCCGAGCACGGTATCAGCGATGAGGTGCGCGAGCGCGCTCGTCAGGATGGCTACGACATGCTCGAGCTGGCCAACGCGCGTGCCTTCGCCCGTGCCCAGGCCACCGCGGATGCCGACCAGATCGCACAGCTCGAGGGCATGGTGGCGGCGCCGTCGGCCCCCGACACCGGTGCGCAGACAGTCGTGGACGGCGCGGGGCCCGTCGTGGGGCTCAATCCGGCCGCGGCGGGGGTCGATGCCGCGACCTCGCTGACGATGCTCGCCGCATCGACCGGAATCGACCTCACCCAGCGATCGCCGCTCGTGCGCTTCGAGGAGATGACGCGACTGAAGCTGGCCCTGCTGGATCGCAAGCGCGAGGTCCTTCTGCGTCTTCGGCGTGAGGGTACGGTCGACGACCTTCTCGCCCGCCGGCTGGAAGCACACATGGATGCCGAGGAGCTGCGCCTCAGCGGGTACGACGACCTCGACTGAGCGTCACTCGGCGTCTCAGCCCGTCACCCGACGGGGAGCATCCACCGGCTGAAGAAGTCCGTCAACTCGTCGGTCGCTTCCAGCGGCAGCACCGCCGCGACGTACTGATCGGGGCGCACGACGACGACCACACCGTCTTCATTCTCGTCGGCGCCGATGTGGCGCTCCTGGCCCGCGGGTCGGAGGCCCTCGCGGCGCGATGGGTGACGGAGTACGACGACACCGAGCGCGACTCCTACTGACACGGGGCGCCGCGCGTCGAAACGCGTCGAGCTGCTGTCAACCCCCGCGCGGCCGGCGCGGCGCCATGCCACCCTGTGAGCATGCAGAGGATCGTCACCGCCCGCATCGAGCTCGACGTCACCGACCCCGCCGACCTCGTGTTCGCCGTGGCCGCATCCCGGGCGTATGCCCCGGCATCCGAATCCCTCGACGTGCGCGTCGACGGCTCGCCCGTGCCGGTGCACGAACTCACCGACGCACACGGAGGTCGCCTCCACCGGGTGGACGCTCCGATCGGCCGCCTGCGACTGGACTACGCGGCGACCATCGACGGCGCGGCCACGCCGCTGGACGCGGACGAGACGGAACTGCTCGTCTACGGCCGCCCCAGCCGCTACGCGGAGTCCGACGCACTCGCGCCGACGGCCGCGGCCGAGTTCGGCGGCATCAGCGATTCGAGCGACCTGCTGACGGGTGTGTCGTCGTGGGTGGGCACCGAGCTGTCGTACGTCAGCGGCTCGAGCCTGCCGACCGACGGGGCCACCCGGACGCTCCTGGCTCGCCGCGGCGTGTGCCGCGACTACGCCCACCTGTGCGTCGCCCTTCTGCGCGCCGGCGGCGTGCCCGCGCGGCTGGTCGCGGTGTACGCGCCCGGACTCGACCCGATGGACTTCCACGCCGTGGCCGAGGCGTGGATCGACGGCGCCTGGTGCGTCGTGGACGCCACCACCCTCGCCCCGCGCGACACGCTGGTGCGGATCTCGACGGGGCGGGATGCTGCGGACACCGCCTTCCTCAACATCCTTCGCGGACGCGCCGACCTCGTAGACCTGCAGGTGACCGCGACCGCCGACACCCTTCCCGACGACGACCTGGATCGGCTGATCAGCATCTCCTGATCAGCATCCGCTTACCGCGGGAGTCAACCAGTTGACACCAGGGATGTCAACTGGTTGACTCTGGCTATGGCCGCCCGTCTCACCGTCACCCTCCACGAGCTCGTCGGCGAACTGGATCTGTTCGCGGACGCCTGGTTGCGAGACAGACACGGCGTGACCTTCAACCTGTTCGAGATCCTGGCGACCCTCTCCGAGCGGGCGCCGATCGACATCACCGGGCTCGCACGCTGCCTGCGGGTGACGAAAGCCGCGGTCAGCAAGCGCGTCCCGGCCCTGGTCGCCGACGGGTGGCTGCGCACCACCGCGGGCGAAGGGCGCCGCATCCTTCTGGAGCTGACCCCGAAGGGCGTCAAGCTGGTGCGCGTGGCCGGCGGCGAGCTCGAGGCCGAGTTCGCCCAGATGCTCGCCGATCCGCGCCTGGATCCGGTCTCCTCCGGCACCGGCATCACCCCCGCCGCGCTCAACGCCCATCTGTCGGCACTCACCGACATCGTTCTCGCGAAAGGTCGCACCTCATGAATCGCCGTCTGCTCGTCATCGTCGGCACGCCGCTGGCGGACACCCTCACCCATGCGCTGGCGGAGAGCTACGCGGCGAGCGCCCGCGCCGCCGGCGCCGAGGTGCGCCTCATCGATCTCGCCCACGACCCCATTCCCGACCATCCGCGCAGCCGTGACCAGCTGCGCGCGCCGCGCAGCGGACGCACCGACGACCTGCCGCTGGATCCCGACGTCGCCCGCTACCTCGACGACCTGTTCTGGGCCGACCACATCGCGATCTTTCACCCGCAGTGGTGGGGCACCGTGCCGGCAGCGTTGAAGGCGTTCATCGACCGCGTCTTCCTCTCCAACGCGACGTTCCGCTATCGCGAACGGTCGGCCCTGTCCGACCGCCTGCTCGCCGGACGCACGGCACGCATCGTCATGACGATGGACTCGCCTCGGTTCTGGAACCGTCTCGTCTACCGTGGCGCCGCCGAGGCATCGCTCTCCCGGGCGACCCTCGGCTACTGCGGCGTACGCACCCTGGGCATCACACGCTTCACGCCCGTACGCTTCAGCGATGACACCGCCCGCCGCGGCTGGATCGAGCGCGTGGCACGGCACGGGCACGCGGATGCCGCCTCCTCCCGCCGCGCCGACCACCCGTCGACGGGCGAAGCGTCTTCCCCTCCCCGGACGGCACCGGTGAAGACCCTGTAACAAAGCGTCGCCCGGCGGCGCCCGACACCGCGCCAGCGGCGAAGATGGATGTCGCGGCATCCGCACACAGCATTCGGCGCGCCGCTCATCCCACCCGGAGGTCTCCATGCCGCGTCCCATCCTGCGCACCGCCCTCGCCGCCACCGCGGCCGCTCTCGCCCTCACCCTCGCCGGCTGCGCCGGAGGGACCTCGGGCCCGGGAGGTGCGGCGTCCGACTCCGCGAACGCGGATGCCGGCTACATCACCCCCGGAAAACTCACCTTCGCCACGGGTGAGACGGCGTACGAGCCGTACGTGTACGGCGACGACCCGGCATCCGGCAAGGGCTTCGAAGCAGCGGTCGCGTACGCCGTGGCCGATCAGCTCGGGTTCACGAAGGACGACGTCGTCTGGGTGCGGACCTCCTTCGAGTCGGCCATCGCGCCGGGACCGAAGAACTTCGACATCAACATCCAGCAGTACACGATCACCGACGAGCGCAAGCAGGCCGTCGACTTCTCGACGCCCTACTACGAGGCGAGCCAGTCGGTCGTCGCGATCAAGGGCGGAAGAGTCCAGGGCGTCACCGACATCGCGGGGCTGAAGCCCCTCGCGATCGGCGCGATGACCGGCTCGACGAGCGCCGCCACCTTGGAGAAGGCGATCGCCCCGACCACCGCGCCGTCGCTCTACAACTCCAACGAAGACGCCGTCGCCGCGCTCAAGACCGGCCAGATCGACGCGATCGTGCTCGACACGCCCACCGCGTACGTCGCGGTCAACGCGCCCTACATCGACAACTCGTTCGTGGTCGGCGAACTGCCCGCCGCCGGCATCCCCGACCAGTGGGGACTGCTGCTCGCGAAGAACTCGCCGCTGACCGCGAAGGTGAGCGCCGCGGTCGACACCCTTCTCAACAACGGCACCCTCGACGAGCTGAAGAAGCAGTGGCTGTCGGTGCTGACCGAAGGCGTGCCGCAGCTGAAGTGACCCGCTCGGGTAACGTCGGTCCGTGACCATTCACTCCCCCAGCGCGCTCGAGCTCGAGCGGCGTGCGTTCCGCCGCGGGCGGCAGCGGCGCTCGGTGCTCGTCGCGATCGCCTCGAGCCTCGTGTTCGCGGCGATCGTCTGGGCGAGCGTCATCAACACGCCCGGGTGGGCGAGCGTGCAGCAGGCGTTCTTCGACCCGCAGATCGCCCTGCAGTCGCTGCCGAAGATCTGGGACGGCTTCCTCATCAATCTGCAGGTGCTGGGCATCTCACTCGTCACCGTGTCGGCCGTCGCGCTCCTGATCGCGGTGCTGCGCACCGTGCGCGGGCCGGTGTTCTTTCCACTGCGCGTGCTCGCGGCGGCCTACACCGACCTCTTCCGCGGTCTGCCGTTCATCATCGTGCTCTACCTGATCGGCTTCGGCGTGCCGACGATCATGAACACGCGGATCCCGGTCGTGGTGCTCGGCGTCGTGGCGGTCACGCTGACGTATTCGTCATACGTGGCAGAGGTGCTGCGCGCCGGCATCGAGGCGGTGCATCCCTCGCAGCGACTGGCGGCGCGTGCCCTCGGCCTCGGCTACGTGCAGACCCTCCGCCGGGTCGTGCTGCCACAGGCCGTCCGCAAGGTGACGCCGCCGCTGATGAACGACTTCATCTCGATGCAGAAGGACGTGGGACTGATCTCGATCCTGGGCGCGATCGACGCCATCGCCGCCGCCCGCTCCTCGGCGTCGTTGAGCTACAACTTCACGCCCTATGTCGTCGCCGGCATCCTGTTCATCCTGCTGGCCATCCCGACGATCCGCGTCACCGACTGGTACACCGCGCGGCTGCGCGAGCGCGAGCAGCAGGGATCGATCCTGTGAGCGGGCACGTCGCGGCATCCGGCGCCCCCGTCCTGCGCGCCGACGACCTCTGGAAATCGTTCGGCGAGCGCGACGTTCTGCGCGGCGTCTCGGTCTCGTTGGCCGCCCACGAGGTGGTGGCCCTGATCGGCTCGTCCGGATCGGGAAAGTCGACGCTGCTGCGCTGCCTCGGGCTCCTGGAACCCATCGACGACGGGCGCATCTGGCTGGGCGAGCTCGACATCTCCGACCCCCGCGTCGACGGCAACCGCGTGCGCGCACGCCTGGGCGCCGTCTTCCAGAGCTACAACCTGTTCCCCCACCTGTCGGTGCTCGACAACGTCACGCTCGCCTCGCGGGTCGTGCACCGGATGCCGCGGGCACGGGCCGAGGAGCGCGCCCACGATCTGCTGGCACGCGTGGGCCTCGCGGAGTTCGCGACGGCCCACCCCGACCGCCTCTCCGGCGGCCAGCAGCAGCGCGCGGCGATCGTGCGGGCCATCGCGACCGATCCCGAAGTGCTGCTGCTTGATGAGATCACCTCCGCGCTCGACCCCGAGCTCGTGGGCGAGGTGCTGGAACTCGTGCGCGCCCTGGCCGCGGACGGGACGACGATCCTCATGGCGACCCACGAGATGGCCTTCGCCCGCGACGTCGCCGACCGCGTCGTCTTCCTCGACGACGGCGTCATCGTGGAGGAAGGTACCGCGGCATCCGTGTTCGCCGCGCCGCAGCATCCGCGGACGCAGGCGTTCCTCTCGCGCTTCTCCGGCTGAGAGTCAGCGCGCGGCGCGCGAACTCCGCAGAATCGCGCGAACTCCGCACGGATGCCGCGAAAACGTGCGGAGTTCGTCGCTTTCTGCGGAGGACGTCAGCGCGTGCGGGTCAGCGCGCGGCGCGGATGAGCTGCGTCGAGTGGTCGAGATGCGCGCGAACGGCCGCTCCCCCGTCGCGGGGCAGCGCGTCGAGGTAGGCGCGGTGCTCAGCGGCGAGCGCACCCGGCGCGTAATGGGGACGCACGTGGGTCAGCAGGAGCAGCACCTCCGACTCGAGGCCGGCGTGGGCCTCCGCGAGACGAGGGCTGTCGGCGGCATCGACGATCGCGCGGTGGACCGCGGCATGCGCGCGGATCGTGGCCGTCCAGTCGGCGCGGACTTCGGCATCCGCGAGATCGCCGATCGCCGCCTCGATCGCCGCCCGCGTCGCGGCCGACCACGCGACGCCCTGCGCCTCGGTGATCAGCCGCACGGCCTCGGTCTCCAGCGCGGCCCGCAGCTGCTGGAGTGCCCGCAGATCGTCGTCGTCGAGCGCCGAGACCCGGGCGCCGGCATAGGGGACGAGCTGGACGAGGCGTTCTGCCCCGAGCGCGGCCAGGGCCGCACGCACGGTATGCCGCGACACGTCATGCGCGCGGGCGATCTCCTCTTCGCGCAGCGGCGCACCCGGCGCCAGCGCGCCGCTCAGGATCTCGCCGCGCAGCGCATCGGCCACGCGCACGTCCGCCGTCGGCCGCGGCGCGTCCTCACGCCGGCGCGGAGACACCGGCGCTCCGGAGACGGGCGGGGGCGGCGACCAGGGCGAGCCCGACAGCGATGACGATGAGCCCTGCCACCGAGACGGCGGAGAGCTGCTCGTGCAGCACGACGAGGCCGAGCACCGTCGCGGCGAGCGGCTCGGCGAGCGTGAGGGTCGACACGGTCGCCGGGCTCAGGCCGCGCAGGCCCGCACCGAACAGGAGATAGGCGATCGTGACGGTGACGACGCCGAGCCACAGGGCGAGCGCGACGCCGTTCGCGGTGTTCAGCCACGCGGTCGAGGTCGACAAGAGCACGGGCAGACTCAGCACCGCGGCGGTCCCGAACACAGCCCCCATCACTGCCGGCGCCGTCCAGCCGCGGTCGAGCAGCATCTTGCTCGCGATCGCGTAGAGCGCGTAGGACGCGCCGGCACCCACGGAGGCGGCGACGCCGAGGAGGCTGGTCGGTGCGGCGGAACCGTCGCCGAACACGCCCGACACCAGCACGACACCGACGATCGCGACGGCTGTCGCGACACTCCAGCGAAGGCTCGGGCGGCGGCGGCGCAGCACGCTGTCGAGCACGCCGGTGACGATGGGCGCCGAACCGAGCGCCACGACCGTGCCGACGGCGACGCCGTTGAGCCCGGTTCCCGAGAAGAACGTCGGCTGGTACGCCAGCACCCCGGCGGCTCCGACGAGCACGATGACGAGCGCAGGGACCCCCCGTCGGACCGGGAGGCTGTCGACCGCCGCAGGCGACGCCGTGCGCCGGGCCCGCGACGCGAGCGCGATCGCGCCCAACAGCGCACCCCCGATGAGCACGCGCGCCGCGCCGATCGAGAGGGCGTCGGCATCCACCTCGGCGAGTGCCCGCGACGTTCCCGTCGTGGCGAAGCACAGCGCCGCGACGAGGACGGCGACGACGGACAGGGAACGACTCACCGGAACATTGTTACACAATCCAGCTGGCGGCGGCGCGAGTTCACCGCGCACGCATAGCCGCCGGTCGTACGCTCGGCATACGCCTCCCATCGATGCTCTGCTCACGACCTGGCGCGCCGACCCCGTCACGATCGCGGTCCTGGTCGGCGCGGCACTGCTCTACGCCCTCGGGGTGCGACGCGCACGGCGACGCGGCACCTCATGGCCGGCCCACCGCACGGTGCTCTTCTTCGTCCTCGGGCTCGGCTCGTACGCCGTGGTGGAACTCGGCTTCCTCGGCACGTGGTCGGCCGAGCTCCGCTGGGCGTTCGTCGCCCGCATCGCACTGCTGCTGATGGCCGTTCCGGCGCTCATCTGCCTCGGACGTCCGCTCGATCTGCTCCGCGCGGGCCTGTCGGATGCCGCCCGGCAGCGCCTTGACGCGGCCCTGGACGGCCGTGTGTTCCGCGTGCTGGGCAATGCGATGTTCGCGACGGTCTTCGTCGCGGCGATCTTCTGCGTGTTCCTGACACCCCTCGCGGGAGTTCTCCGCACCTCCCCCCTGATCGGCGAGGCGCTCGGGCTCGTCTCCCTCGTCGTCGGGCTGCTGCTGGTCGTTCCCCTGATGGCGCTCACCGGCAACCACACCAGCACGTTCCTCGCCGTGGAGTTCCTCCTGGCTTTCGTGGAACTCGTGATCGACTCGATCCCCGGCATCCTGCTGCGCCTGAACGACACGGTCGTCGACGGCGTGGCAGCCGCCGCGGGTGCGGCGTGGTGGCCGAATCCGCTGCACGATCAGCACCTCGCCGGCGATCTGCTCTGGTTCATCGCCGAAGTCGCCGACGTGCCGATCCTGATCATCCTGCTGGTGCGGTGGGGACGCCGCGACCGCGTCGAGGCCGCGGGCTACGACGCCCTCACCGACGAAGAGCACGACGCGCTCGTCCAGGAGCACCTGCGCGGATCGCGCGGCTGACGCTCCCGCTGTGCGGGGACGGATGCCGCGGCATCCGCGCGCCGCCGGCGATCAGGCCCGAATGCTGCGCTCGGCCGCCTCGACGACGTTGGTCATGAGCAGGGCGACGGTCATCGGCCCGACGCCGCCCGGGTTCGGCGACAGCCAGCCCGCGACGTCCTCGACGCCCGGGGCGATGTCGCCGTAGACCTTCGCCTTGCCGGTCTCGGGGTCGCTCTCGCGGGTCACGCCGACGTCGAGCACGGCGGCGCCGGGCTTCACGTCCTCCGGGCGCACGAGGTGCTTGACGCCCGCGGCGCCGACGATCACGTCGGCCTGGCGCAGGTACGATGGCAGGTCGCGCGTGCCGGTGTGGGTGAGGGTGACCGTCGCGTTGACCGCGCGACGGGTCAGCAGCAGACCGATCGAGCGGCCGATGGTGACCCCGCGGCCGACGACCACGACGTGCGTGCCGGCGAGGGCGAAGCCGTTGCGCTCCAGCAGCTCGATCACGGCGCGCGGCGTGCACGGCAGCGGCGAGGTGATCTCGTCGTTGACGTTCAGCACGAGCTTGCCGAGGTTGGTCGGGTGCAGGCCGTCGGCATCCTTCGCGGGGTCGATCCGCTCGAGGATGCGATCGGTGTCGATGTGCCGCGGCAGCGGGAGCTGCACGATGTAGCCGTGGCAGGTCGGGTCGGCGTTGAGGCGATCGATCGCGGCTTCGACGTCGGCCTGTGTGGCGTCGGCCGGCAGCTCGACCTGGATCGAGTTCATGCCGATCGCCTCGGACTCGCGATGCTTCATCCCGACGTACAGCTGGGATGCCGGGTCGGCACCCACCTGCACGGTCGCGATGCCGGGGGTGACCCCCGCGGCCTTCAGCTTCGCGACGCGTTCGGCGAGCTCCGCCTTGATGGCCGCGGCCGTCGCGCGGCCGTCGAGCTTGTGTGCAGTCATGCGTTGTCTCCTCCGTGTTCTCCCCGCGAGACACGGTTCCCGCACCGAGACACGCGTCAACGGCGCGTGTCTCGGTGCGCAGGCGGTGTCTCGCGGACCGTGGATGCCGCGGCGCACCCGCGCGGGCGGGGAATGCCGCGGGCGGGTTACTGCGTGAGGCCGGGGTACAGCGGGAAGGCGGCGGTCAGGGCGGCCACGCGCGTGCGCAGCGACTCGACGTCGGCGTCCGGCAGCAGCGCCAGCGCGATGATGTCGGCGACCTCGGTGAACTCCGCGTCGCCGAAGCCGCGGGTCGCGAGCGCCGGGGTGCCGATGCGCAGGCCCGAGGTCACCATGGGCGGACGCGGGTCGTTGGGCACCGCGTTGCGATTGACGGTGATGTGGATCTCGTGCAGCAGGTCTTCGGCCTGCTTGCCGTCGATCGCGGCGTCGCGGAGGTCGACGAGCACGAGGTGCACGTCGGTACCGCCGGAGCGGACGGAGATCCCGGCATCCTTCACGTCCTGCTGCGAGAGGCGCTCGGCGAGGATCGCCGCACCGCGCACGACGCGCTCCTGGCGCTCCGTGAACTCCGGGGTCGCGGCGAGCTTGAACGCGGTCGCCTTCGCGGCGATCACGTGCATGAGCGGACCGCCCTGCTGGCCCGGGAAGACGGCCGAGTTGAGCTTCTTCGCGAGGTCGGCGTCGTTGGTCAGGATGAAGCCCGAGCGCGGGCCGCCGATCGTCTTGTGCACCGTGGAGCTCACGACGTGCGCGTGCGGCACCGGGGAGGGGTGCAGGCCCGCCGCGACGAGGCCGGCGAAGTGCGCCATGTCGACCCACAGCAGCGCGCCCACCTTGTCGGCGATGGCGCGGAAGCGCGCGAAGTCGAGCTGACGCGGGTAAGCCGACCAGCCGGCGATGATGACCTTCGGCTGGTGCTCGACGGCGAGGCGCTCGACCTCGTCCATGTCGATCGTCGAGGTCTCGGGGTCGACGCCATAGGCGACGATGTTGTAGAGCCGGCCGGAGAAGTTGATCTTCATGCCGTGCGTGAGGTGCCCGCCGTGATCGAGCGAGAGACCCAGCAGGGTGTCGCCGGGGCGAGCGATGGCGTGGAGCACCGCGGCGTTGGCGGAGGCTCCCGAGTGTGGCTGGACGTTCGCGAACTCGGCGCCGAACAGCGCCTTGGCGCGCTGGATGGCGAGCTCCTCGGCGACGTCCACCTCTTCGCAGCCGCCGTAGTAGCGGCGGCCGGGGTAGCCCTCGGCATACTTGTTCGTCAGCACGGAGCCCTGCGACTGCAGCACCGAGACGGGAACGAAGTTCTCCGAGGCGATCATCTCGAGGTAGCCGCGCTGACGCTCGAGCTCGCGCTCGAGCACCTGCGCGATCTCGGGGTCGACCTCGGCGAGCGGGGCGTTGAAGTACGGATCGGTCATGACGGTCTCCTGCCATTCGTCGGGTGGATGCCGGTGTGCGCCGGGCGCACGCCGGTGTATCAAACGAAGGCCGGCCCAGGCGTGCGGTCGATTGCCGTGTTCGCCGCTCCCCGATGGTGACCCACCTCAACGCCAGTCGCGACAGTGCGAGCATATCGGATGCGACGCCGCCGGCACACGGCTAGGCTGGCGTTATCGGATTTGTTAGGACTCCTTACATCACCTCCGCAGGCTCGGGCCGCTGCCGCTGGCCCCGATCCCCGGCCGCCACGCAGAATGGAGACACCGTGTCGCAGCCCTGCCTCGTCCCCGCACCCGCGCGGCTGACCCTCGACGAGGGCAGCCCCTTCCTCCTCGCGAGCGACGTCGCACTCGTGATGACGACGGATGCCGCGGGAGTCGCCGACGCCGCCGCGGAGCTCCGCCGGCTGATCGCGGCGCGCACCGGCATCCGCCTCGCCGCTCCGACGCCCGCGAACGGCCAGGAGCCACACCTCCGATTGAGCCTCGAGCACGACGGGCCCGCCGAGTCGTACCGGCTGCGCAGCGACGCCGGCGCCGTGCACGTGGCCGGCGCCGATGCGGCGGGCCTCTTCTACGGCGTGCAGACGCTCGCGCAGGCGACCACGGCGGACGCCTCGGGCTGGGGCGTTCCGGCGATGGAGATCGAGGACGCCCCCCGCTTCGCGTATCGCGGCGTCATGCTCGACGTCGCCCGTCACTTCCTCGATGTCGCGACGGTGTGCGGCTACGTCGACCGCGCCGCCGGCTTGAAGTTCAACGCCCTGCACCTGCACCTGACCGACGACCAGGGATGGCGCATCCAGATGCACTCCCGCCCCCGGCTCACGGAGAAGTCCGCGTCGAGCTCGGTCGGCGCGGACGGCGGCGGCTTCTACACCCACGACGACTACCGCGCCATCGTCGCGTACGCCGGCCGCCACCACATGATCGTCGTGCCCGAGATCGACGGTCCCAGTCACACCCACGCCATCTCCCTCGCCTACCCCGAGCTGTGCGCACCGCCGGTGGTGAGCGCGCAGCTGCGGCGGCAGTCGGAAGAGGACGGCAGCGCCCTCCCGCTCGGCGGCGTCGCCTACGAAGGCATCGGCGTGGGCTTCTCGTCGTTGCGGATCCGCGACGAGGCGACGTACACCTTCCTCGCCGACGTCCTCACCGAGTTGGCGGCTCTCACTCCCGGTCCGTACCTGCACATCGGCGGCGACGAGGCGCTGGGGACGGATGCCGAGGATTACGACCGCTACATCGCACGGGTCTCGCGGCTGGTGGCCGAGACCGGCAAGACCACCATCGCCTGGCACGAGGCCGGCGTCTGCGGCGGCCTCGCGGAGGGAACCATCGGACAGTACTGGGGTTTCGTGTCGGCGACCGACGGCATGGACGAGAAGACCCGGGGCTTCGTCCGCCGCGGCGGACGCGTCATCCTCTCACCCGCCGACGCGATCTACCTCGACATGAAGTTCGACCCCGACTCACCGCTCGGGCTGACGTGGGCGCGTGGAGTGACCAGTGCCCGCCGCTCCTACGAGTGGGAGCCGACTGCCGTCATCGACGGCATCGATCAGGCGCAGATTCTCGGCGTGGAGGCGCCGCTGTGGAGCGAGACCGTCCGCACATCCGCCGACATCGACGCCCTCGCCTTCCCGCGCATCGCCGCCGCTGCAGAAGCGGCGTGGTCCCCGGCGCTGGGAGCCCTCCCTCTGCGAACATGGGAGTCCTTCCGGGCCCGCGTGGGCGGGCTCGGGCCGCTGTGGAGGTCACTCGGCATCCGCTTCACCGCGCTGTCCGAGATCGATTGGACACCCGCGGAGCCGATCACCGTGCAAGGGGACAACACATGACCACCGTCATCCACTCGGCGCAACTGGTCACCGCCGGAACACTCACCCCCGACGCCTGGATCGCCTTCACCGACGGGGTCATCGACGGCCGCGGCACGGGCACGACGTGGCGCACCCTGGGGGCGGGCCAGGTGATCGACGCCGCGGGAGGGGTGCTCGCTCCCGGGTTCATCGACATCCACGGTCACGGCGGCGGGGGCGCCTCGTTCGATGAGGGCGCCGAGGCCATCGCCACGGCGCGGGCCGTGCACCGTGCGCACGGGACGACCCGCGCGGTGCTTTCGCTCGTCACGGCATCGCTCGACCATCTCGCCGCCCGCACCGCCGTCATCGCCGATCTCGTCGAGCGCGACGCGACGATCCTCGGCTCCCACCTCGAAGGGCCGTTCCTCGATCCCGGCCACAAAGGCGCCCACACCCTCAGCCTGCTGCGCCCGCCCGATGCCGCGGCCGTGGGACGGCTGCTCGACGCCGGGCGCGGCACCGTGCGGCAGGTCACCCTCGCGCCCGAGCTGCCGGGCGCGCTGGCGGCGGTGTCGCAGTTCGTCGCCGCGGGTGTCGCGGTGGCGGTCGGCCACACGAACGCCACCGAGGACGACGCCTTCGCCGCCTTCGACGCCGGCGCGACGATCCTCACGCACGCGTTCAACGCCATGCCCGGCATCCACCACCGCGAACCCGGGCCGGTGGTGGCCGCGCTGCGCGACGAGCGGGTGACGCTGGAGATCATCGCCGACGGGGTGCACGTGCATCCGGACGTCGTCGCGCTGGCGTTCACGCAGGCGCCGGGTCGGGTCGCGCTCATCACCGACGCCATGGCGGCCGCCGGCGCCGCCGACGGGCACTACGAGCTCGGCGGGCTCGCCGTGACGGTCACCGCCGGCACGGCGCGGCTCGATGACGGCGGCGCCATCGCGGGCTCGACGCTCACCCAGGACGCTGCCCTGCGGCTCGCCGTCGGCCACGGCATCGCGCTGACGAGCGCCGTCGACGCGCTGACCCGCATTCCCGCGCGTGCTATCGGCGTCGACGACCGGTTCGGCGTCGTCGAGAGCGGTCGTGTCGCCGACGTCGTGCTGCTCGACGAGCACCTCCGGGTGCGGACGGTGTGGGTCGACGGCATCCGCGTCTGACCGCGGGCACCGGACGAGAGAAGCCCCTCCACCGGTACCGCGCAGGTCCTCCCCCGAGATCCCGCGCTTCCGGTCCTGGCCACGGATCGCTCCGTGACTCCCACCCCGACACCGACTCCGGAACCCACACCGGTCCTTCCCGACGGCGCACCCGGCAGCACGGTGACGGTGAAGTTCGGCGACGTTGAGCGAGCGTGGGTCACCCTGTCCGCCGAAGGCACCGCAGAGGTCACGATCGAGGGCACCGTCCTCGACTTCTGGTTCACGAAGATCTCGATTGCGTACATGGCAGGCGCCGCCGTGGGCCCGGCCACCGTCACCGACATCTGGCGCCTCGTCGGCTGACGGCCAACGTGAGTCACAGCCCCGCCGCGTAAACTGGCGGAATGTCCGAGCTGCCGCACGTCCGTCCCGCCGCCCCCGAGGCCCCGCGATCGGCCGACGGCGCCGCCGCGCGTCCGGCGGGCGTGCGCCCTGCGCTGGATGCGGTGGATCTGCTCGCGTTCCTCTGCGAACTGTTCGCCTTCGCCACCCTCGCGGTCTGGGGCTTCACCGCCTGGCCGTTCCCCTGGAACATCGTCGCCGGAATCGGCGCTCCGTTGATCGCGATCCTGCTGTGGGCACTGTTCGTCTCGCCCCGTGCCGTCTTCGCCGTGCACCCGTTCGTGCGGGCCCTCGTCGAGCTCCTCGTCTACGCTTCCGCGACGATCGTCTGGTGGACCAGCGGCAATGCCTGGATCGGCCTGGCGTACGCGGTCGTCGCCGTGGCCGTCGGACTGGTCTCTGGCCGACGCCGACTCGCCGCCTGAGGCACTCCAGATCATGAGCGCCGTCCTCGACCTGCTCACCGCCGAGCTCGCCGATCGCATCGACACCGACCCCACCGCCCTCGACGCCGCACGCGCGGACAAGTCCGGGCACGCAGCCGCCGGGCCGCCGATCGCGATCGTGCACGCGGCATCCGTCGCCGACGTCCAGGCGACGATGCGCATCGCGTCCGCGACGGGCACGCCCGTCGTGATCCGCGGCGCGGGCACGGGGCTGGCGGGCGGCGCGAACGCCGGTGCCGGCGAGATCGTGCTGTCGATGCGCAGAATGAACCGCATCCTGGAGGTGCGCGCCGACGACCTGCTGGCGGTTGTCGAGCCCGGCATCCTCAACGCCGACCTCAACGACGCCCTCGCCGCGCACGGGCTGTGGACGACGCCGAGGCCGAGCTGCTGTGGACCATCCGCCGCTCGATGCATCCGGCCATGGAGGCGATGGGCACGACCCTGATCGAGGACGTGTCGGTTCCCCGCAGCGCCCTTCCCGCGATGTTCGACGAGATCGCGCGCATCGAGCGCGCCTACGACCTCGTGATCCCGACCGTCTGCCACGCGGGCGACGGCAACCTGCACCCCAACTTCGTCTTCGACGGCGAGGAGGTTCCCGAGATCGTCTGGCGCGCCGCCGACGAGCTGTTCCGCGCGGCCCTGCGCCTCGGCGGCACGCTCACCGGCGAACACGGGGTCGGCGTGCTCAAGCGCCGTTGGCTCGTCGACGAGCTCGGCGAGGATCAGTGGCAGCTGCAGCGCCAGATCACCCGGGTGTTCGACCCCCTCGGCATCCTGAATCCGGGAAAGGTCTTCACCGACTGAGTGGGACCGCTCAGACGGCCGGCGGGTAGATCTGCGGGCTCGGAGCGGCCTGCCCGCGCGCGCCGAGGACCATGGCGAGGATCCCCAGCGCCAGCGGCACGGTGAGGATCACGAGCGATCCGAGCGCGAACAGCCACAGGAGGCCCTGCGGGTCCTGACCCGACGCCCCGACGAGCACGATCTGGGGCAGCGCCGAGGTGGCGACGATCACCGCGAGCCCCCAGGCGGGCGCCCACTGCCACGGCCGCGGCACGACGGCGGCGCGCCCGATCGCGACCACGGCGACCAGCGCCGCGGCGGCGGTGACGGCCAGCTGCGTGAACGACAAGATCTGCAGGAGTGCGATGTCCTGCCCGGTCGCCAGGGCCGACAGCGCCAGCTCGACGACCGGCGGGAGGACCGCGAGCACGAGCAGCGCCGCCATGCCCGGTGGACGCCGTGCGACGATCGACCCCCGCCCGCGCAGCCCGAAGGCGAAGACGACAAGGGATGCCGCGAACAGCACCGCCGTCACGATCGCGACGCCCGAGCCGAGGCCTCCCGGCGCCACGGCCCGCACCGCCGTCGGCACCACCGCACTGGCGGCGAGCAGCGCGCCGCCCCAGATCCATGCGGGCACGGGCTTTCGGATCTCGGCATCCGTCATGGCCCGACCCTACCGCCGCTCGTCCGTCCCGTCATGTCGCTTTCGCCGACGCCTACCGGCGAGAGGGGACGGATGAGCGCCGTCAGAGACCCTGCCAGGCCGGCTTGTTCGCGTAGGCGTAGCGGTAGTAGTCGGCGTGCTCCAGGCGGGATGCCGCGGCCTCGTCGACCACGACGGTCACGTGCGGGTGCAGCTGGATCGCCGAGCCCGGCAGCGACGAGGTCACGGGGCCTTCGACGGCGCCCGCGACGGCCGCAGCCTTGCTCTCACCGAAGGCGAGGAGGAACAGGTGACGCGCCGACAGGATCGTGCCGAGCCCCTGCGTGATGCAGTGCATCGGCACGTCGTCGATCGTGTCGAAGAAGCGGGCGTTGTCGCGTCGCGTCTGCTCGATGAGCGTCTTCACGCGCGTCCGCGATGCGAAGGAGGAGCCGGG
This sequence comes from Microbacterium sp. SCN 69-37, assembly GCF_001724435.1. Taxonomy (NCBI): domain Bacteria; kingdom Bacillati; phylum Actinomycetota; class Actinomycetes; order Micrococcales; family Microbacteriaceae; genus Microbacterium; species Microbacterium sp. SCN 69-37. The sequence goes on along the minus strand of NZ_MEEL01000025.1, from coordinate 136,320 downwards.
CTCGTTGAAGCCGATGTGACCGGAGGTGCCGATCCCGAGGATCTGCAGGTCGATGCCGCCCGCGTCGGCGATGGCCCGCTCGTAGTCCTCTCCGGCGTGCGCGATGCTCGCCAGATCACCGTTCGGCGTGTGGATGCGCTCGGGATCGAGGCCGAGCGGCTCGACCACCTCCGTCGTGATGACGGAGCGGTAACTCTGCGGATGCCGCGGGTCGATGCCCACGTACTCGTCCAGGGCGAACCCGCGCACCCGCGACACGTCGGTGTCGGCGAGCCGGGGCCGCAGCGCCTCGTAGACGGGGAGCGGAGTCGACCCGGTCGCCAGCCCCAGCACCGCGTCCGGGCGTGCCGCGATGAGGCGGACGATCTCGTCGGCGACGAGCGCCCCGGCATCCGCGGCCGAGGGGACGATGACGACTTCAGCCATGGAAAACAGCCTCCTGCTCGGATTCGGCGCCGAGGATGGCGGCGCCCAGTGCCGCCGCGGGCGATCCCGGCGGCAGCAGATCGACGCGCTCGCTGAGCCGCAGCGACCGCAGGAACGGGGATGCCGCGGCGCTGGTGTCCAGTTCGGCGAGCACGGGCCTCAGCATACGGTCGCCGAGCGCCGTGACGCCTCCCCCGAGCACCACGGCGTCGACATCGGTAGACAGCACGATCACGCGGACCGCCGACGCGACGCCGTACGCGAGCCCGCGGCGCAGCTCCACGGCGAGCGGGTCGCCGGCGTCGGCGGCGTCGAACACGTCGCGCACGGGCAGCGCCGCGGGCCGGCCCCATCGCTCCGCGACGGCGGCTCCCCCGCTGAAGGCCTCGATGCAGCCGCGCTGTCCGCAGCGGCAGAGGGGTCCCGTCGGATCGACGGAGATATGTCCGACCTCCCCCGCGGCTCCGTGGACGCCCCGCCAGAGTCGGCCGCCGTGCACGAAGCCGGCGGCGATGCCGGTGCCGAGATTGAGGTACGCCATCGACGGCAGCGTGTCCGCACCGCGCAGCACCGAGGCACCGACGGCAGCGGCCTTGACGTCGTTCTCGGCCCGCACCGGAATGCCCAGGCGCGGCCCGAGTGCGAGGGCCAGATCGAGCTCGTCGATGCCGAGGTTCACCGCATGGGCGACCACCGCGCCTCCCGGAGCGACCTGCCCCGGCATCCCGACGCCGAGCGAGGTGAAGGCGGCAGGGGGCATGGCGACGGCGGCAGCCAGCTCGTCCACCGCGTCGAGGATCGTCGTGATCACGGCATCCGCGCCCCACCCGGTCGCCCGGCGCACACGAGCGAGGATCCGCTGATCCGACGCGTCGCCGCCGCGCGGGTCGGATGACGCGACGACCACGGCGTCGGTCTTGGTGCCCCCGACGTCGAATCCGAGTCGCATCAGCCCTTCACCGCTCCCGACACGAGACCGCTGGTCATCTTGCCCTGCACGATGAGGAAGAAGATGATCACCGGAATGGCCATGAGGGTCGAGCCGGCCATGACGACGGCCCAGTCGGTCGCCTTCGTCGCCTGGACGAAGCTGCGCAGCCAGATGGGAAGCGTCTGCGCCTCGGGGCGGGTCATGATCACGAGGGCGAAGATGAACTCGTTCCACGCTTGGATGAACGCGAAGATCCCGGTGGAGACCAGTCCCGGCGCGAGCAGCGGGAAGGTCACGCGCCAGAAGGCCTGTGCCCTGCTGCACCCGTCGATCATCGCCGCCTCCTCGAGGTCGGCGGGGATGCCGTTGACGAACCCGCGCAGGGTCCAGATCGTGAAGGGCAGCACCATGGCGATGTAGACCGCCGACAGACCGATCACGGTGTTCAGCAGGTGCCAGCCGTCGAGCACCCGGAAGGTCGAGATGATCATCGCCTCGGCGGGGATCATCTGGATCACGAGGATCGCGACGATGAAGCTCTTGCGGGAACGGAAGCGGTAGCGCGAGACCGCGATGGCGGCGAGGAAGGCGAAGACCAGAGCCGCAGCGACGGTCAGCACGGTGACGGCGAGCGAGACCCACAGCGCCGGCATGAACCCGCCGTCCCAGGCCGCGCGGAAGCTCTGCAGGGTGAACTGGTCGGGCCAGAAGTGCGGCGTCTCGCTCTTGACGGCCGAGCCGGGCAGGAAGGCGGTGTTGACCATCCAGTAGACCGGGAAGACCGAGCAGACGAAGACGACGACGGCGGCGAGGTTGAGGAGCACACGCCCGGTGGCGCGTCTCGTGCGGGCGCTCATCAGTCGTCCTCCGAGGTCAGCATGGTGCGGATGTAGGAGGCGGAGATGGCGAGCAGCACGACGACGAGGATCACCGAGATCGCGCCTCCCGAACCGAGATCGCCGGTGGCCATCGAGACGCTGTAGATGTAGACGCCGATGGTGTTCGTGTCGGCGCGGATGCCGCCGACGGTCTGCAGCGCATAGATCTGTGCGAACACGCGCAGGTCCCAGATCACCTGCAGGATGAGCAGCACGACGAGGATCGAGCGGATGTAGGGCACGACGATGAAGCGGAACCGCTGCCACGCGCCCGACCCGTCGAGGGATGCCGCCTCGAGCACCTCGTCAGGCACCTGCGAGAGCCCGGCATAGGTGGAGAACGCGACGAACGGGATCGCGCCCCACGTGATGATGATCGCCGCGACGCCGAAGAAGCTGAGGGGGTCGGACAGCCAGCTGTGTCCGATCCAGTTCTGCCCGGTGATCCGCGTCAGCGCGTAGTTGACGAGGCCGTAGGACGTGTCGAAGATCCAGCCCCACACGATGGTGCCGGTGAGCGCGGGCATCGCCCAGGCCAGCAGCAGCCCCACCGAGACGACGGTGCGCATCACGCGGCCGAGTGAGGTCATCATCAGCGCGATCGCAACCCCGAGCACCATGGTGGCGGCGGCACAGACCACCATCAGACCGAAGCTGCGGGCCAGGACGACCCAGAACTCGGAGTCGGTCAGCACACGCACGTAGTTGTCGAACCAGACGAAGGTGGGCGGCTTGCCGAAGATCTGCTCGCGCCCGTACTTCTGGAACGACATGACGATCAGCTGCACGAGGGGCCAGCCGATGAAGACCAGCAGCATCGCCAGGGCGGGCAGCAACAGGACCAGCGGCGTGCGGTCGCGGCGCCGCCGACGCGGAGATGCCGCGGGCGCGTGAGCGGTGGTCATGTCGGCTCTCCTTTCGTGGGTGTCGGGGGCATCTCGACTCGCGGCGCCCGCTCAACGACCGGGGAGGCGATACCACCGCCGATCGTTGAGCGAGGAGCGTAGCGACGAGTCGACACGCAGACGGGTCGAGCGGGCTCAGCCGTTGAGGATGGAATCGATCCGCTCGTCGAGAGCCGTGGCGAGCGTCTTGACGTCACCGCCGGCCGCGACCTGCACGAAGAAGTCCTGCAGCAGGCCCTTCGCCTCCACGTCCGCCCACTTCGGCGACGCCGGCGTCAGCTTCGCGTTCGCGGCGGCATCCGAGATGACCTTCGCGAGTTCCGGCGTCGCCGCGGCGACCTGGCTGCCGAGCGACTTCTTGGCCGGCACGAGACCGGCCTTGGCGAGCAGCGTCTGGTAGTCGTCGCTGAGCATGATCTCCAGCGCGCTCTTGGCGAGCTCGGGGTGTGCGGACTTCGCGGCGATGCCGATGTTCGACCCGCCCGCGAAGACCTGCGCGGCGCCTCCGTTCTTGCCCGGCAGCGCGTAGTAGCCCACCGTCTTGGTCAGGGCGGTGTCGGCCTTGTTCTCATCGGCGACGATCGACCAGTACGCCCAGCTGGGCGCCGAAAGGGTGGCTGCCTTCTCGGTGCGGAACGGAACCCAGGCCTCGGTCTCATCGCCGTCCTTCGGGGCGAGCGAGGCCGTGGTCATCAGCTGCTGCACCTGCTCGATGCCCTTGACCGCGGCGTCGCTGGACATCTGCGCCTCCCACTTGCCGTCCTTCTGCACCGCGATCTCGCCGCCGTTCTCCCAGATAAAGGGCAGCGCGTTGTACCAGTCCTTGCCCGGGAAGTAGACGCCCGAGACGCCGGGCAGCGCCTGCGCGAGCTTCTCACCGTTGGCGACGTACTGATCGAGAGTCGTCGGCACCTGGACGCCGGCGGTGGCGTACTGGGCCGTGTTGTAGAACACGATGCGCGCACCGGAGTAGTACGGCGCGGCATACAGCTTGCCGTCCCACGAACCCGCCTCCACGAAGCCGGGCAGCAGGTCGTCGCCGCCGATGGTGCCCTTGATGTCGGAGATGTCCAGCAGTGCTCCGCTGGAGGTGAACGCGGGCGACTGGGTATTGCCCATCTCGACGATGTCGGGCGTGTCGTTGGAAGACAGGCTCGTGGTGAGCTTGTCGACCAGGCCCGTCCACTGCTGCTCCTCGATGACGAGCGTCGAGCCCGGATTCTGGGCTTCGAAGGTCTTCACGAGATAGTCGCGGGCATCCTGCGGCGTGTCGGTACCGTTCAACCACACGCGCAGCTGGGCCGGCGCCGGAGTGCCGGAGGCGTCGTTGCCGCCCGAGTCTCCGGCCGCGCAGCCGGCGAGAACGACAGCCGAAACGCCGAGGAGCGCGAGAGCGCCGAGCTTCTTGTTCATGGTGTCTTCCTTTGTCTCTCTTGGTGGTGTCGGGGCGCTGTGCCCCGCAGTGATGGGGTCAGGACACCCCGAGTTGTCCGGACAGGACCATGACGGCCGCGCCGCGGAGCACGATGTCCTCCCCCTGCGCCGTCATCCGCACCTGGACGCCGTCGTGGAACGAGGCGAGCGTCCGCGTGCGCAGAGTCTCGACGGTCGCGGTCGCGAGGGTTCCGTCGAGAAGATCGGGCCTGCCGGAGAGGATGATCTCCGACAGATCGAGCACGCCCACGATCGGGGCGAGGGCGATGCCGAGGCGCTCGCCGGCATCGCGCAGCACGGCATCGCGGTCCGCGCCGGGCTCGGCCACGCGTGCGTCCAGGGCCGGAACCGACAGCCAGGCCTCGAGGCAGCCGACCTTGCCGCACACGCAGCGCGGGCCGCCGTCCGTGCCGACGGTGACGTGACCGATCTCTCCGGCGGCGAAACGACTGCCGGCCATGGGCTGGCCGCCGGCGAGCAGACCTGATCCGACGCCTCGACCCACGCGCACCAGCAGCACGTCATCGGCTGCCCCGCCGAAGGTGTACTCGGCGAGCACCGCGGCGTTGGCGTCGTTGGCGACGAGCACGGGCAGGCCCAGGTCGGCGCGCAGGGCCGCTTCCAGGTCGACGCCCTGCCAGCCGAAGTTCGGCGCCGTGAGAACGACGCCGCGATCGTCCACGATGCCGGGGCTGCCGACGCCGACGCCGAGCACCGGGGCATGCGCGTCGGCCACGAGGCGACGCGCGAGCTCCCTGACGGCGCCGAGGATGTCGGCGGGGTCGGTCGGCACCGCAACGTCCCGGCGCGCGACGATCTCTCCGTCGAGCGTGAGGATCGCGCCGAGGAAACGGTCGGAGCCCGAGAGGTCGAGCCCGACGATGCGATGGCCGTCCCGGTCGAGGTCGACGAGGATCGCGGGCTTTCCCGGCCCCGTCACCTCGCGCATCCCGCGTTCGGCCACGTAGCCGTCGTCGATGAGCTCGGCGACCAGATCGGAGATCGTCACCCGGGTCAGACCCGTCTCACGGGAAAGGTCCGCGCGACTCATGGCACCCTGGTGGAAGAGGGTCTGCAGCACGAGCGCGCGATTGTGCGCCCGCGCATGCTCCGGCAGCACCTTCGCTGCGTGGCGCAGTGCGCGACCCGCCACGATGGAGCGGGCCGGCGATGTCGCCTCGACGGCGCCGCGCGGAAGATCAGATCCGGACATGTTTGTTAGTAGACCTTACGAAAGCCGCATCCGCAAGCGTTGACGCGGATTCGGAAGGACGATTTACAAAACTGTTACATTGCACGACGCCCGCCCAGAGGAGCGAACTTGTTGACCGTCACGACATGGACCCCCCGCCTCACCGCGATCCTCCTGACCGCCGTAGCGCTCGCCGGCCTCGTCGGGTGCGCCGCCGACGGCGGGACGGGCCCCGCACCGTCGGGCGGCGACACCCAGACGACGAGCCAGGCGTGCGAGACGGTCCGCGCGAGCGTCCAGGACGCCGCCGCCCAGGTGCAACGCCTCGACCCCGGCGACCCGTCGTCGGCGGTGACGGCGTTCGACGAGGTCGCCGCCCGCCTCGACGACGCCGCGCAAGCGGTGGGCAACCGCAGCGTCGCCGATCTGCTGCCGCCGCTGCGATCGGGCTTCACGACGGCATCCGCCGACCTGTCCGCCATCGCGGGCGGCGACCTCTCCCGCCTGGCGTCGCTGCAGAGCGCTGCCGCGCAGATCCAGGCGGCACTGAGCGCGTTCGCCGCCGCGTGCCCGACCCCCTGACCCTCGGCACGCGCGTCGGCAGCCGCCGATGGACACCTCTGCCGGCGATCGGCGTCCATCGCGTACCATAAGAGGGCGCGGCCGCGCAGAACACGGGGGTGTTTCGGTGACCGATCCTGCAACGGGACGAGAGGCAGAGGGTTCGCCCGACGCCTCCTCAGCGAACCCCGCGACCGCCGCGACCGCCGTCCTGGACGGCCCGATCGACGCGATCGACGGTGCACAGCTGCCGCCCGAAGACGCCCCTCCCGTGCAGTGGGCACCCGCAGAACCCTCGCCCAAGCGGAAGCGCCGCCTGTGGTTGTGGATCGGCGTCCCGGCCGCTCTCCTGGCCGCGGGAGTCGCCACCGCATCGCTCGTGCTCATCGCCCCCGGAACGGCCGTCGCCGGTGTGCCGGTGGGCTTCATGACCGCGGGCGCCGCCACCGACGCGATCAACCAGCGCCTGGGCGCGACCACGATCATCCTCGGCGACGGCGGTCCGACCGTCACCGCCGCGCAACTCGGCGCGGCCGTCGATGCCCGCGGCCTCGCCGAATCGGCCTTCGACGCGCGGCCGATGTGGAACGTCACGCAGTGGTTCGGCGACAGTCTCGACGCGCCCGTGACGCTCGATGCCAACCGGGCCGACGCCGCCCTCCGCGCTGCACTGCCGTCCGCCTTCACGGCTTCGGTCCCGGCGCAGGTGTCTTTCACCGGCACGTCCTACGCCGTCACGCCGGCCGTCCCGGGCACGGGTCTCGACGTCGACGCGATCGCCGCCGCCGTCCATGACGCGTTCGTCGCGGGAACCGGCACCGTGACCGTCTCGGCCTCCCCCGTGCCGGTCGCCGCACCGGCCAGCAGCGAGAAGGCCCAGTCCACCGCCGATCAGCTCAACGCCATGCTGCAGACGATCGGCTTCTACGTCGGCGAGGAGCGCACCGTGCCGGTCGACCCGGCCACGGCCGCGTCGTGGCTGAAGATCACGCCCGACGCATCGGGAACGTTCTCCATCACCGCGGATGCCGCCAAGATCCAGGCCTCCGTCGATGCACTTCCCGCGGCCGTCAACCGCGCCCCCGCCAACGGCACCGTCATCACCAACTCCGACGGAACGGTGCTCGAGACCAGCGTCCCCGGCGCCGATGGCCGCACGCTCGGCGACACGAGCGCGGTGGCGAAGGAGTTCGCCGCGCAGCTGACGGCAGGCAGGGCAGCCTTCGTCCTGCCGGTGACCTTGACCCCGGCATCCACCGTCACGCTGCAGCGCCTGCTCGAGGTGAACCTGAGCGAGCAGATGCTGTATCTGAAGGAGAACGGCGGCGTCGTCGACTCGTGGCCGATCTCCAGCGGCGTCGCGCAGTCTCCGACGTACACGGGCCATTTCCGCATCAACAGCCACATCCGCTCGCAGACGATGACCAGCACTGACCCGAACAACCCGTACTGGAACTACGACGTCCCCAACGTCGAATGGGTCATGTACTTCAACGGCGACGAGGCGTTCCACGGGGTTTACTGGCACAACAACTTCGGCACGCCGCAGAGCCACGGCTGCGTCGGCATGCCCAACTACCGCGCCAAGCAGATCTACGACTGGTCGCCGACGGGAGTCGACGTCTGGATCCACGACTGACGCTCGCGACGCGTTTCGGCTCGCCGCGCACGCCGCAACGAGAACGGCCCGGGTATCACCCCGGGCCGTCTTCTCGTATCCGCCTGTGGATCAGAGCGCGTCGATGACCGCGTTGAGCGTCCCGGAGGGGCGCATCACCGCGGCGACCTTGGCCACGTCGGGGTGGTAGTACCCGCCGATGTCGACCGGGTGTCCCTGCACGCCGTTCAGCTCTGCCACGATCTGCTGCTCCGCGGCCGCCAGCTTCTCCGCCACCGGCGCGAACGCGGCGGCGAGGTCGGCGTCCGCCGTCTGGCGGGCCAGCTCCTGAGCCCAGTACAGGCCGAGGTAGAAGTGGCTGCCGCGGTTGTCGATCGTTCCGAGCGAGCGGCCGGGCGAGCGGTCCTCCTCGAGGAAGGTGCCGGTCGCGGCATCCAGCGTGTCGGCGAGGATCTTGGCCTTCGCGTTGCCGGTGAACTCGGCGAGGTGCTCCAAGGATGCCGCCAGCGCGAAGAACTCGCCGAGCGAGTCCCATCGCAGGTAGTCCTCCTCGAGCAGCTGCTGCACATGCTTCGGCGCGGAACCGCCCGCGCCCGTCTCGAAGAGGCCGCCGCCGGCGAGGAGCGGGACGATCGAGAGCATCTTCGCCGACGTGCCGACCTCGAGGATCGGGAAGAGGTCGGTGAGGTAGTCGCGGAGCACGTTGCCGGTGACCGAGATGGTGTCCTCGCCCTTGCGCAGGCGCGCCAGCGTGTACCGCGTCGCCTCCTCGGGCGGGAGGATCACGATCGTGATGTCGCCGGTGTCGAGCGTCGCGAGCGCCTGGTGCACCTTGCCGATGAGCTGGGCGTCGTGGGCGCGGTTGACGTCGAGCCAGAAGACGGCGGGAACGCCGGTGGCACGAGCGCGGGTGACGGCCAGGCGCACCCAGTCCATGATCGCGATGTGCTTGGCCTGGGTCGCGCGCCAGATGTCGCCCCTCTCGACGTGGTGCTCGATGAGCACCGTGCCGGCGGAGTCCAGCACCTCGACGACGCCGTCGGCGGGGATCTCGAAGGTCTTGTCGTGGCTGCCGTACTCCTCGGCGGCCTGCGCCATGAGGCCCACGTTCGGCACGGTGCCGATCGTCGCCGGGTCGAGGGGACCGTTGGCGATGACGTCGTCGATCACGGCCTGGTAGACGCCGGCATAGGACGAGTCGGGGATGACGGCGATGGTGTCGTCTTCGGCGCCGTCGACGCCCCACAGCTTGCCGCCGTTGCGGACGAGAGCGGGCATCGACGCATCGACGATGACGTCGGAGGGCACATGCAGGTTGGTGATGCCCTTGTCGCTGTTGACGTAGCTGAGGCGCGGGCCGGTCTCGAGGTCCTGCGCGATGCGGGCGGAGATGGCCTCACCGTCGGCGAGCTCGCCGAGGCCGGCGAGGATCGATCCGAGCCCGTTGTTGCCGTTGAGCCCCGCGGCGGTCAGCTGGGCACCGTACGTGTCGAACACGTCGGCGAAGAAGGCGCGCACGACGTGACCGAAGATGATCGGGTCGCTGACCTTCATCATCGTGGCCTTCAGGTGCACGGAGTACAGCACGTTCTCGGCCTTGGCCTGCGCGATCGTGTCGGCGAGGAAGGCGTCGAGAGCCTTCGCCGAGAGGAACGTGGCGTCCACGACCTCGCGCGGCAGCACCTTCAGCCCCTCCTTGAGAACCGTGACCGTGCCGTCGGCGGCGGTGTGGCGGACGCTCAGGACGTCATCGTGAGCGGCGATCCAGCTCTTCTCGTTGCTCTTGAAATCGTCGCGGCCCATCGTGGCGACGCGGGTCTTGGACCCTGCCGCGAAGGGCTTGTTGCGGTGCGGATGCTTCTTGGCGTAGTTCTTGACCGCGAGCGGCGCACGGCGGTCGCTGTTGCCCTCGCGCAGCACAGGGTTCACCGCGGAGCCCTTGATGCGGTCGTACCGGGCGCGGATGTCCTTCTCCTCGACCGTGGACGCGTCGTCCGGGTAGCCGGGGATGTCGTAGCCCTGGGACTGCAGTTCCGCGATCGCGGCCTTCAGCTGCGGGATGGATGCCGAGATGTTCGGCAGCTTGATGATGTTGGCCTCGGGGAGGGTGGCGAGTCCGCCGAGCTCGGCGAGGGCGTCGCCGACCTGCTGCTCGGGCGCGAGGCGCTGCGGGAAGGCGGCGAGGATGCGACCGGCCAGCGAGATGTCGCGGGTGTCGATCTCGACGCCCGCCTGCCCGGCGAAGGCCTTCACGATCGGCAGGAACGACGCCGTCGCCAGCGCCGGCGCCTCGTCGGTGTGGGTGTAGATGATGGTGGACTCGGGCACGTGTGATCTCTCCGTCGTGAGCGTCGTCGTGGGCGTCGTGGTGAGCGTCGCGGGGTCGTCTCCAGGCTATCGCATCGACAGAAACTATCTTGACGTCAAGATAATTCTCGGCATGCGCCACGGCATCCTCCTCGGCACGAGCAGCACTGCGTGTTTTCTCACCATTCGGAGGGTGCCGACCACCCTCACCCCCGGGGTAGCCTGAGGGCATGACCGAGCTGCGCCTCGAGGAACTGTCCGCCGCGACGATCGTCGCCGTCAACACGATGTCGCTCAAGCCGGGGCAGGAGCAGTATCTCGCCCCCACCAGCTATGCCGTGGCGGGCACGGTGGCAAACCCCAGCACCGCCTGGCAGCGTGTGGTGCTCGACGGTGACGAGGTCGTGGGCTTCGTGAGCGCGAACTTCGATCCCGAGGCGCCGAGCGAACACTTCCGCTCCGTGCTCTGGCGCATCAACGTCGACGCCGACGACCAGGGCCGCGGGGTCGGCCGCTTCGCCGTCGAGCAGCTCCTCGAAGAGGCCCGCACCCGCGGCATGGACCACGTCCACGTGATCTACGAGGAGGGGCAGGGCGGCCCCGACGCGTTCTTCCGCAGGGTCGGGTTCACGCCGGTCGGTGAGACCGAGTTCGGCGAGGTCATCGCCGAGGTCCGCTTCTAAGAGCAGCACGGCGGCGTGGCGAGAAGCCGCTCGCCGCCCTGTTTGTTGCCAATCTCCACAAAACTCTTGCGTCGGCGACGCCGACCGCTCTATCGTGATCACCAGCTCATGCCCTACCTGCATCAGCTCGGCGTGGATGCCGCGCGCACCGGCATCCCCCTCTCCGAATCTGCGGTTGTGGAGATGGGCGCGTGGGCGTCGTCAGACGAGCGACTGCTTCCACGCACTGTGCAGCTGCGCGAACTTGCCCGTACCGGCGATGAGGCTGGCGGGGGCGTCGTCCTCGATGATGCGGCCGTGCTCCATCACCAGCACGCGGTCGGCGATCGACACGGTCGACAACCGGTGCGCGATGATGATGGCGGTGCGGTCGGCCAGCAGCGTCTGCAGCGCGGCCTGGATCTGCCGCTCGCTGGGGATGTCCAGCGACGCCGTCGCCTCATCGAGGATGAGAACGGCGGGGTCGGCGAGGAAGGCGCGGGCGAAGGAGATCAGCTGACGCTGTCCTGCCGACACGCGACCGCCGCGCTTGTTCACGTCGGTGTCGTACCCGTCCGGCAGCCGCTCGATGAAGGTGTCCGCGCCGACGGCCCGGGCAGCCGCGCGGATCTCCTCGAACGACGCGTCGGGCTTTCCGAGCGCGATGTTGTCGGCGACCGTTCCGCTGAACAGGTACGCCTCCTGCGTGACCATCACGATGGCGCGGCGGAGGTCCTTGGGGTGCAGCTCCCGCAGATCGACGCCATCGAGTGTCACGGCGCCGCGCGACGGGTCGTAGAACCGCGACACGAGCTTGGCGAGCGTCGACTTGCCGGCGCCCGTCGTCCCCACCAGGGCGATCGTCTGACCGGCGGGGATGTCGAGCGAGAAGTGCGGCAGGATCGTGCGCTCGTCGGAGTACCCGAAGACGACGTCTCGGAACTCGACGTGTCCCGCGGCCTTCCACAGGTCGACCGGACGTGCAGGGTCGGGAACGGTGGGCTGCTCCTCCAGCACCCCCGAGACCTTCTCGAGGGCGGCGGTCGCCGACTGGTACGAGTTCAGGAACATCGCCACTTCCTGAAGGGGCGAGAAGAAGTTCCGCACGTACAGCACGGCGGCCAGCAGCGTTCCCACCAGCAGCGCCCCGTCGACCACCCGCAGACCGCCCCAGAGCAGCACACCGGCCACGGCGAACGCGGAGACCGCCATCATGCCCGGCTCGAACGCTCCGAACAGGCGCAGCGAGCGCATGTTGACGTCGCGGTACTGACCCGACAGCTCGCCGAACTCCTCGTCGTTGCGCGGCTCCTTGCGGAAGGCCTTCACGGCGCGGATGCCGGTCATCGTCTCGACGAACGTGACGATGACCTTCGCGCTGACCACTCGCGACTCGCGGTACGCGCGCTGCGAGTTGCGGTAGAACCAGCGCATCAGCAGGTACAGCGGGACGCCGGCGATCGCGAGGATGACACCCGACTGCCAGTCCAGCAGCAGCAGCGCGATCAGGGTGAACGCCCCGTAGAGCACGCCCGAGACCAGCTCGTTCAGGCCCCCGTCGAGCAGCTCGCGGATGGAGTCGAGGTCGCTCGTCTGACGCGAGATGATGCGCCCCGACGTGTACGACTCGTGGAACTCGAGGCTCAGTCGCTGCGTGTGCAGGAAGATGCGGGTGCGCAGGTCAAGCATGACAGCCTGCGTCAGCCGCGCGGCCACGACCGCGTACCAGCCGATGAGTGCAGCACCGCCGACGCCGGCGAGGAGGTACACGACGACGATGACGATGGTGGGCATCCAGTCGGCATCCTGCAGGGCTTGCGGAAGCGCCGTGTTGAGGCCGTAAGCGATCAGAGCGGGGCCGGCCACGCGCAGCGCGGTGGAGATCACCAGCACGACGAGGGCCAGCACGAGCTGCCACCGCAGCGGATCGACGAGCGATCCGAGCAGCCGCAGCGAACGCTGCCGGATGGAGCGCGATTCGCCGCGCGTGTAGTCCGAGCGGTCTTCACCGGTGGTTCCGGCGACGGATGCCGTACTCACAGGTTCACCTCCGTCTCCCGCAGGCGGGTGTTCTCTTGTGCTTCGGCATCCTCGAGGCTCGAGATGACGTGCCGGTAGTGCTCGCTGGTGCGCAGCAGCTCGGTGTGGGTGCCGACGGCGGTGATGCGCCCCTCTTCGAGCAGCGCCACCCGGTCGGCGAGGGTGACCGTCGAGGGTCGGTGCGCGATGACGAGGGTCGTCGTGTCGGCCATCACATCGCGCAGGGCGTCCTCCACGAGCGCCTCGGTGTCGACGTCGAGCGCCGACAGCGGGTCGTCGAGCACGAGCACGGCCGGACGGGCCGCGATCGCACGGGCCAGCGCGAGGCGCTGGCGCTGGCCGCCCGAGAGCGAGAGCCCCTCTTCGCCGATGATCGTGTCGACCCCGTCGGGCAGCTCGTCCACGAAACCGGCCTGCGCGACGGCGAGCGCCTCACGCAGCACCGCCTCGGCCTGCGCGCTGCCCGGCGCCAGGTCTTCACGACCCAGCAGCACGTTCTCGCGCACGGTCTGGGAGAACAGCGTCGAGTCCTCGAAGGCCATGCCGACGTGGGTGCGCAGCTCTTTCAGGGTGAGGTCGCGCACGTCTACGCCATCGATCGTCACCCGCCCGGCGGTGACGTCGTACAGCCGTGCGGGCAGAGTGGTCAGGGTCGTCTTGCCCGATCCGGTGAGTCCGACGAGCGCCATCGTCTCGCCCGGGACGAGCGTCAGATCGATGCCGTCGAGCAGATCCCGCTCCCGCGCCGCGGCATCCTGATAGCGGAAGTGCACACCCTCGAACGCGAGCGCACCGCGCGATGCGCCCAGCGCGACGGGCGCGGCGGGATCGGTGATCGTGTTCTGTTCGTCGAACACCTCGAAGATGCGGTCGCTGGCGGTGCGGGCGTCGAGCAGGAACGAGAAGAGGAAGCCGATCGACTCCATCGGCCAGCGCAGCACGGTGGCCATCGCGAAGAACGCGACGAGCTCGGCGATGCCGAGCTGGCCGAGCTGCTGCAGCACGATGCCGACGCCGAGGCACAGCGCGAACGCGATCTCGGGCAGCAGCACGAGCCAGAACCAGATCCAGCCGACGGCGCGCGCCTTACTCAGCTCGGTCTCGCGGAGGGTCTCGGCCTGACGGGTGAACTTGAGGAGGGCATGCTTGCCACGCCCGAACGCCTTGAGCACCCGGATGCCGTGGACGCTCTCCTCCACGCTGGTCGCGAGGTCTCCGGCCTGGTCCTGGCTCTGGCGGGCGAGCGTGCCGTAGGTCTTCTCGAACCGGTAGCCGGCGTACCAGAGCGGGGCGCAGACGATCAGGAAGGTGACGCCGAGCGCCCAGTGCCAACGGAACAGCAGCGCCATCCCCACGAGGATCGTCAGCAGGTTGACGACGAGCAGGACGATGCCGAAGGCCATCCAGCGCCGCAGCATGCTGATGTCCTGCATCATGCGCGAGAGCAGCTGTCCCGACTGCCAGCGGTCGTGGAACGCGACCGGCAGGCGCTGGAGGCGCTCGTAGAAGCTCGTGCGCAGGTCGTACTCGACCTTGGTCGACGGTGCCAGTACGAACCAGCGCCGCAGCCACACCATGACGGCTTCGAGAAGCCCGAGCACGAGGATGAGAGCGGCGCCCCACACGAGCTGGCTGCGATCGCCGGTGGCGCTCGCTCCCGCGGCGATCGGGCCCTGCACGAGCACTTCGAGCACGAGCGGGATCGAGAGGGCGAGCAGGCTCGCTACGAGCGCACTGACGGCGCCCGCCACGAGGCGGGGCAGGACGGATCGGGCGAAGGGGTACAGGCGTGCGAGCGCGCGCACCGTCGACAGGCGTTCGACGGGAGGGGCGAGCTCGGAGGGCGAAGAAGAGGAGGTCATGATCCTTGCGGAGGGGTGGAACGGATGCCGGGGTCACGCGGCCGGCGAAAGGTGACGGGTGGGCGCACGAAGGCGCGGCAGGACGGAAAGCCCTGTCGGAGGTAACGCGCGGCGGGACGATGCCGCCGACGGAGGACGCGCGGCGCGTTATCCCCGACCGATTCCGGCGGCCTCGACCGCGGCCGGGGCGGCGTTCGACGGACGGAGGAAGGCGGGCTTCGTGGTGACGATGGCCGTGGACATGGCTTCCTCCAGGGAGTCGGTGAACGGGGACTGCGGCCCACGCGGTTTCCCGCACGAGCGCGACAGCCCTCCAGCCTATGCCGCTGCGTTCATCGGAGGCAAGGATTATTTCACAGCGGCGCCTCAGGCGCGCGCGACCGACTCCCGCGCGAGCAACGCGCGCTTCACGTCGAGACCCCAGGCGAAACCGCCGAGGCCACCGCCCGTGCGGAGCACCCGATGGCACGGCACGAACAGGGCCGGGGCGTTGCGGGCGCAGATGGATGCCGCGACGCGCACGGCCGCGGGCCGTCCCAGCGCGGCGGCGAACTCTGCGTACGTGAGGGGGTGGCCCGCGGCGATGCGGCGCAACGCCGCCCACCCTTCGAGTTGCAGAGCGGTGCCGGTCTGGGCGACGGCGACCGTGCCGATCGCCGTCAGGTCACCCGCGTAGTACGCGTCCACGGCGGACGCGGCATCCGTCTCCCCCTCGCGGACGTCCGCGGGGGCGAGGGCGATCCGGCCGAGGATGGCGGCGGGGTCGGCGCTCCAGCCGCTCGCGAGCACGCGTCCGCGGTCATCGGTGAGCAGCGTGAAGGGGCCGTCGGCAGTGGGGATCGTCTGGATGGTCGCGGTCATCGAGGGCTCCGTTCGCGGGTGCGGTGCGTGCGCGGGGGGCACGGATCGCCGTGGTCGGCGCGGCGCGCCAGAGGTGGGCGGTGAGATAGCTGCGCCAGGGCGCGGCACGGGCGGCCCACGCCTCGTACCCGCGCGGGTCGGCGGGGAGGCCTGCCGCTGCCGCTCCGGCGCGGACGGCGACATCGCCGGGCAGGGTGATGTCGGGGTCGCCGAGCACGCGCATGCGCACGTAGTCGGCGGTCCAGGGTCCGACGCCGGGCAGTGCCAGCAGCGCCTCGCGCTGCGCGAGGCTGTCATCGCCGGGCCCCAGCTCGAGCGCGCCCGAGGCGAGCGCCGCAGCGGCACCGGTGACCGCGCGGATGCGCGCGGCGGGCCCGCGCAGCACCTCGGCGCCGTGCTCGGCGATGGCCGTCATCGTGGGAAAGAGGCGGTCGAGGCCGTCATGCGGCGCCACGCGCTCCCCCAGTTCGGCCGTCAGCGCGGTCAGAGCCGTGCGCGCTGCCGCGACGGTGATCTGCTGGCCGATCATCGCGCGGATGAGCATCTCGTGCGGGTCGGCGGCGCCGGGCACCCGGATGCCGCCGGTCGCGGCGACCAGCGGCGCGACGGCAGGATGCGCCGACAACGCGGCATCCACCGCCGTCGGGTCGGCGTCGAGGTCGAACAGCCGCCGTACGCGGCTCACCAGCACAGGAAGATCGCCGAGGTGGGTCAACCGGGCGCTCAGCCGCAGCTTCCCCGCCCCGTCGAGCCGGATCGCGAACCACACCGGACCACCGGGCAGACGCAGGACGCGGGCGAAGGAGTCGGCACCGGCATCTTCGACGCCCGCGACGGCGCGGGCGCGCATCCAGGCGAACAGTCCGGCGGCGTCGAAGGGCGCACGGTAGGGCAGGACGAGATCGATCGTCCCGGCGGCCGGGGCGCTCACCGTGCGCGCCGCCGCCGGTCGGCGCGCACGCAGATCG
Organism: Microbacterium sp. SCN 69-37; assembly: GCF_001724435.1. Taxonomy (NCBI): domain Bacteria; kingdom Bacillati; phylum Actinomycetota; class Actinomycetes; order Micrococcales; family Microbacteriaceae; genus Microbacterium; species Microbacterium sp. SCN 69-37. The sequence continues at coordinate 119,675 of NZ_MEEL01000025.1, read as the reverse complement.
CTCGGCGAGAGGCCGAACACCTCGCGCACCGTGTCGTTGAACTGACGGACGCTCGCGAATCCGGCGGAGAAGGCGACGTCCGCGGCCGGCAGGTCGGTGGATACGAGGAGCATCCGCGCGGTGTGGGCCCGCTGAGCGCGGGCGAGGGCGAGGGGGCCGGCGCCGAGCTCGGCGGTCAGCAGGCGCGCGAGGTGGCGGGCCGAGTAGCCGAGGCGGCGCGCGAGCCCCGGAACGCCCTCACGCTCGACGACGCCGTCGGCGATGAGCCGCATCGCACGTCCGGCGATGTCACCGCGCAGGTCCCATGCGGGCGAGCCGGGCGCGGCTTCCGGCAGGCACCGCTTGCAGGCCCGGTACCCCGCCTCGTGGGCCGCGGCCGACGTGGGATAGAACGTGACGTTGGCAGGCTTGGGCGTGCGCGCGGGACAGCTGGGACGGCAGTAGATGCCGGTCGAACGGACGGCCGTGACGAACTGACCGTCGAAGCGCACGTCACGGGCGTCGATGGCGCGGTAGCGCTCGTCGAACGTCATCGCGGCGGTGGCGTCGACGTGGGGCATGCGTCCAGCCTGACACGGCTGCGCGCCACCCGCTCGCGGAAATCGGACACGGCAGCGCGCGGCATCCACCCTGCCCCGTGGATGCCGCGGCGTCAGCCTGATCAGTGGAAGAAGTGACGCTCTCCCGTGAAGAACATCGTCACGCCCGCGGCGCGCGCCGCGTCGATGACCTCCTGATCGCGCACCGAGCCTCCCGGCTGCACGATGGTGCGGATGCCGGCGTCGATCAGCACCTGCGGGCCGTCGGCGAAGGGGAAGAACGCGTCGGATGCGGCCACGGAGCCCGCCGCGCGGTCTCCGGCGCGCTCGACGGCGAGGCGGCATGAGTCGACGCGGTTGACCTGTCCCATGCCGATGCCGACGGTCGCGAGCCCCTGAGCGAGCACGATCGCGTTGGACTTGACGGCGCGGCAGGCCTTCCACGCGAAGATGAGGTTCTCCATCTCCTCCGCGCTGTCGGGGCGCTCGCCGGAGACGAGCTCCCAGTCCTTCGCGACCGACTCGATGTCATCGGGGAAGCGGTCGGCATCCTGCAGCAGGAGCCCGCCGGACAGCAGACGCACGTCCATCGGCTCCTGCCGCCAGTCGGCGGGAAGGCGGAGCACGCGCAGATTCTTCTTCAGGGCGAAGACTTCCAGCGCCTCCGGCTCGAAGTCGGGGGCGACGATGACCTCGGTGAAGATGTCACGCAGGTTTTCGGCCATCTTCAGGGTGACCGTGCGGTTCGCGGCGATCACGCCGCCGAACGCCGAGACGGGGTCGCACTCGTGGGCGCGCAGATGCGCCGACGCGATGGGGTCGAGCGCGTTGGGCGCCGCGACCGCGATGCCGCAGGGGTTGGCGTGCTTGATGATCGCCACCGCCGGCTTGACCATGTCGAAAGCTGCGCGCAGGGCCGCGTCGGCGTCGACGTAGTTGTTGTACGACATCTCCTTGCCCTGGATCTGCTCGGCCTGGGCGATGCCGTGGGCGCCGGCGCGCGTGTAGATCGCGGCGCGCTGGTGCGAGTTCTCGCCGTAGCGGAGCGTGCTCAGCCGCTCGGCCTTGATCGTGAGGTGCTGGGGCAGGTCGCCCTCCGCCTCGAGGGTCTCCTGCGCGAACCAGGTGGCGACGGCACGGTCGTAGGCGGCGGTGTGCGCGAAGGCGCGCGCGGCGAGCTCGCGGCGCTGGGCGAGCGAGGTGCCCCCGGAGCCGAGCGCCTCGATGATCGCGGGGTAGGACTCGGGCGAGACCGCGATGGCGACGTTCGCGAAGTTCTTGGCCGAGGCGCGCACCATGGCCGGCCCGCCGATGTCGATCTGTTCCACGACCGCGTCTCCGACGGCACCGGAGGCGACGGTCTCGACGAACGGGTAGAGGTTCACCACGACGAGTTCGAAGGGCAGGATGCCGAGGGCATCCAGCTGCGTCTCGTGGTCTTCGAGCCGGAGGTCGGCCAGAAGGCCCGCGTGCACGCTGGGGTGCAGCGTCTTCACGCGCCCGCCCAGCGACTCGGGGAACCCGGTGATCTCGGCCACATCCTTGACGGCGAGGCCCGCGTCGCGCAGGAGCGCGGCGGACCCGCCGGTCGACACGATCTCGACGCCCGCGGCATCCAGGGCCTGAGCGAGCGGCAGCAGGTCGGTCTTGTCGCTCACCGAGACGAGCGCCCGGCGGACGGGCACGAGGTCACGGGATCGGTAGAGGGCGGGATCGACGGCAGGACCGGCCATGCGGGGCTCCAGTGTTCGAGGTGGATCGGTTCTTCAGGACGCAGGCGCGTCGGAGGCGGCGGCGGACAGCTGGAGCTCTCCGGACGCGACCGCGCGGACGACATCGATGAGCAGGCGCCGTTCGACGGGCTTGATGCGCTCATGCAGGCTCTGCTCGGTGTCATCGGGCAGCACGGCGACGCGCTCCTGGGCCAGGACCGGCCCGGAGTCGACCCCGTTGTCGACGACGATGACACTCGCCCCGGTCTGGGTCACGCCGGCCGCGAGGGCGTCGCGGACGCCGTGGGCGCCGGGGAACTCGGGCAGGTAGGCGGGGTGAGTGTTGATGATGCGGGGCGCCCAGGCGTCGACGACCGACGCCGGAAGCAGCCGCATGAGACCGCTCAGCACCACGAGATCGGGGTTCCACACCCGCAGCTGGCGGTCGAGCTCCTCTCCCCACTGCTCGCGCGTCTCGAACTCGCGGAACGGCACGAGGAAGGTCGGGATGCCGAAGGCTTCGGCGTGGGCGAAGCCGTCCGCCTGGCGATCGGCGCCGACGACGACGATGCGTGCCGGGAATGCGGGGTCGGCGGCAGCCTCGAGGAGGGCTCGGAGATTGGAGCCGGTGCCCGAGATGAGTACGGCGACCGTCAGCACCCGGTCAGTCTACCGGCGCGCCGGCGGGGTCTCTGGTGTGCGCCGGGGAGAACAGCGCGATCGCGGCTCCGACGGCGAGCTCGACACCCACGCAGAACGCGAACGGACCGGCGGCGGGCCCGACGGTGCTGAGGCGTCCGGGCCCGACCGCGCCCGATGCGACAACGCCCAGCAGCGCCGCCGCGGCGGCTCCGAGCACGACGATCACACCGAAGACGAACAGGCGCACAGCCGTGGTCGACTCCCGCGGCGCGCCGAGCTCGTCAGCGGACGCGAGGCGGGTGCGGGCGGTCGCTCCGGCGACGAAGCCGACGGCGACGACCAGCAGGACGAGCGCGAACAGCCACGGCGAGGGGTTGTCGGGGATGAGGCCGAGAGACGGGATGCCGGGAAGGACCCCGAGAGTCGTCCCGGCGGGCGACACGGCAGTGCCGGCGCCGACCGCGAAGCCCGGCCCGGCGGCGAACGAGGCGCCCCACACGATGAGGGTCGGCAGGTAGACCAGCTGCCCGAGGGAGAGCACCGCGCCGCCGAGCACATCGACGTGCGCCGCCTCGAAGAGGGCGACGACCTGCCCTCCGCGCAGCACCGCGGCCACGGCGACGACGAGCGCACCGACGCCGACCAGCCCGGCGACGGCGGCAGCGAGACCCCGGGCTGCCGCCGAGACGGCACTCACCCACGGGTGACCCCGGCGTGCATCGACGCCGTCGATCCGGTCGCGGAGGCCATCGATGAGACCGTCGTCTCCGATCCGCCACGCTTCGACGACGGCGCCCGCCAGAGCGGGGACGGCGAAGACGAGAGTGGGCAGCAGGAGCGCCTGCCATCCGTAGACGGCGGCGACGGGCGTGCGCGAGGTGGCCCAGAGGGCGGCGGCCAGCAGAAGCGTGACGAGCGTGCCGGCAGCCACTCCCACCGCCCACGCCCCGGAGCGGGCGGCGCGGGCGCCGGAGCGCGCCGCGAAGAGGGCGGTGAAGACGGCGAGCGCGAGCGGAGCCAGCGAGACGACGAACGACGCCGCCTGCGGCGCGATGCCGGCGGCGACGAGGTAGTCGTCGCCGAGCGTGATGTGCAGCGGCACGAACTGACCGAGCTGCCAGATGCGCACGGCCGCGGGCCACAGCGCACCCCAGTCGGCCGTACCCCCCAACGCCATCACCCAGAAGAGCGTGAGGGGTGCGAGCACGACGGCGACACCGACGGCCACCGCGATGAGGGCATCGACGGCGGCGAGGAGGAGGACGAGCAGGCGGTTCATGCGGGTTCGACCCTACCTACCCGGGTGATGAGCGAGCGCGGGGCGCGCGGGGCGGGGGCGGCGCGGCATCCACTACGGTTCTGGATGGAGGATCCATGCCCGCTACACCCACGTCCGCCACCCGTTCCGCCGACGCCCCGCTCGGGGCGCTCGACCGCTTCTTCGAGATCAGCCGTCGCGGCTCGACGATCGGCGGCGAGATCCGCGGCGGACTGGTCACCTTCGTCACGATGGCGTACATCGTGATCCTCAACCCGATCATCCTGTCGGGCAAGGCGGACATCGCCGGCAACGAGCTGGCGTTCTCCGCCGTGGGGGCCGCCACCGCACTGACCGCCGGGGTCATGACGATCCTGTTCGGCCTGGTGACCCGACTGCCGTTCGCCTTCGCGGCGGGACTCGGCATCAACGCGTTCCTCGCCTTCAGCGTCATCCACGAGGTCACCTGGCCCGAGGCGATGGCCCTCGTGATGATCAACGGCGTCATCATCGTGCTGCTGGCGGCCACGGGGCTGCGCAAGCTCATCTTCGACGCCGTGCCGGTGCAGCTGAAGCTCGCCATCACCGTCGCGATCGGCCTCTTCATCGCCTTCATCGGGTTCGTCAACTCGGGCTTCGTCACCGCGACCGGATCGAACTCACCGCCGGTCGGCCTCGGCATCGGCGGCTCGGTCGCGTCGATCCCGACGCTCATGTTCGTCCTGACGCTGCTGGTGACCGGGGTGCTCGTCGCCCGCAAGGTGAAGGGCGGCATGCTGATCGGCCTCGTCGGCGGCACCGTCGTGTCGGTGATCGTAGAGGCCATCTGGCACCTCGGCTCGGCGACCGATCACCCGGGCGGATGGAGCCTGACGATCCCGGCCCTGACCGGCTCGCCCGTCAGCATTCCCGACCTGAGCCTGCTCGGCGCCGTCGACTTCGGCTTCGACATCGGCAAGGTCGGCATCGTGGCGCTGATCATGCTCGTGTTCACGCTCGTGTTCTCGAACTTCTTCGACGCGATGGGCACGATGACCGGTCTGGCGAAAGAGGCGGGGCTCGCCGACGAGAAGGGCGATTTCCCGCGCATCACGTCCGCCCTGGTCGTCGAGGGTGTCGGCGCCGTCGTGGGGGGGGCGACCTCGTCGTCCTCGGCCACGGTGTTCATCGAGTCGGGCTCGGGCATCGGCGAGGGCGCCCGCACGGGCCTCGCCAACGTGGTGACCGGTGTGGTGTTCCTGCTGGCGACGTTCTTCACGCCGCTCACCTCGATCGTTCCCACCGAGGTCGCCGCGGCGGCCCTCGTCATCGTCGGCGCGATGATGATGGCGCAGGTCAAGCACATCGACCTCAGCGACTTCAGCGTGCTGCTGCCGGTGTTCCTGACGGTCTCGGTCATGCCGATGACGTACTCGATCGCCAACGGCATCGGCGCGGGCTTCATCAGCTGGGTGGTCGTGCGCTCGCTCTCCGGAAAGGCGCGGCAGATCAGCCCGCTGCTGTGGGTGGTGGCCGTCGGCTTCCTGATCTACTTCGCCCGCGGCCCCATCCAATCCCTGCTGGGAGCCTGACCCGCGCCCCCTCCCGCGAGCCGCCCCCCTTCCCGCCGGACGCCCCGCCCCCCCCTNGGCTCGGCACGGGGGGCAGATGGAGAGAGGGGGTGGATGCCGCGGCATCCACCCCCTCTCTCGCGTCGAGCGTCAGAGCGTCAGAGCGTCAGAGCGTCTCGATGATCTCCCGCATGAGGGCAGCCGTCTCGGACGGCGTCTTGCCGACCTTGACACCGGCGGCCTCGAGGGCCTCCTTCTTGGCCTGCGCGGTGCCCGCCGAGCCGGAGACGATCGCGCCGGCGTGGCCCATCGTCTTGCCCTCGGGTGCCGTGAAGCCCGCGACGTAGCCGACGACGGGCTTCGTGACGTTCGCCTTGATGAACTCGGCCGCACGCTCCTCGGCGTCGCCGCCGATCTCGCCGATCATCACGATCGCCTTGGTCTCGGGGTCGGCCTCGAACGCGGCGAGGGCGTCGATGTGCGTCGTCCCGATGATGGGGTCGCCGCCGATGCCGATGGCCGTCGAGAAGCCGAGGTCGCGCAGCTCGAACATCATCTGGTAGGTCAGGGTGCCCGACTTCGACACGAGGCCGATCGGTCCCTTGCCGGTGATGTTCGCGGGAGTGATGCCCGCGAGCGCCTCACCGGGCGTGATGATGCCGGGGCAGTTCGGACCGATGATGCGGGTCTTGTTGCCCTTGCTCTTCGCGTACGCCCACGCCTCGGCCGTGTCACCGACGGGCACGCCCTCGGTGATGACGACCAGCAGCGGGATCTCGGTGTCGATGGCCTCGACCATCGCGTCCTTCGTGAATGCCGGCGGCACGAACGCGATCGACACGTCGGCGCCGGTCGCCGCGATCGCCTCGGCGACCGAGGCGAAGACGGGCAGCTCGAGGGGGTTGCCGTCCTTGTCGACGTGCGAGACGGTCGTGCCGGCCTTGCGCGCGTTGACACCGCCGACGACGTTGGTGCCCGCCTTGAGCATCAGCGCGGTGTGCTTGGTGCCCTCGCCGCCGGTGATGCCCTGGACGATGACCTTGGAGTCCTTGTTGAGGTAGATCGACATAGTCCTAGTTCCTTGTTCCGATGCCGCAGCTCAGGCGTTCGCCAGCTCGGCGGCCTTGTCGGCACCCTCGTCCATGCCGGCAGCGAGGGTGACGAGCGGGTTGTTGGCGGCGGCGAGGATGGCACGGCCCTCTTCGACCTGGTTGCCGTCGAGGCGGACCACGAGCGGCTTGGTGGCGGCGTCGCCGAGGATCTCGAGCGCTTTGACGATGCCCTCCGCAACGGCCACGCACGACGTGATGCCGCCGAAGACGTTGACGAACACCGACTTCACCTGCGGGTCGCCGAGGATGACGTCCAGGCCCGCGGCCATGACGGTCGCCGAGGCGCCGCCACCGATGTCGAGGAAGTTGGCGGGCTTGACGCCGCCGTGGTTCTCGCCGGCGTAGGCGACGACGTCGAGGGTCGACATGACCAGACCCGCACCGTTGCCGATGATGCCGACCTGGCCGTCGAGCTTGACGTAGTTCAGACCGGATGCCTTGGCCTTCGCCTCGAGCGGGTCGGCGGCATCCTTGTCCTCGAGCTCCTCATGCTCAGGGTGGCGCACCTCGGTGGCGTTGTCGTCGAGCGACACCTTGCCGTCGAGGGCGATGATGTTGCCCGCGGCATCCAGGATGAGGGGGTTGACCTCGACGAGGGTCGCTCCCTCACCGGTGTAGACGTTGTAGAGCTTGACGAACACGTCGGCGACCTTGGGGGCCAGCTCTTCGTCGAACCCGCCGGCCTTGGCGATCTCGAGCGCCTTGGCGGCATCGATGCCGGTCAGCGGGTCGACCTCGACCTTGGCGAGGGCCTCGGGCTTCTCGACGGCGAGCTGCTCGATCTCCATGCCACCCTCGACCGAGCACAGGCTCAGGTACGAGCGGTTGGCGCGGTCCAGCAGCACCGAGAAGTAGAACTCCTTCTCGATCTGGGCGCCGCCGGCGATCATGACGCGCTTGACGACGTGACCCTTGATGTCCAGGCCCAGGATGGCCTTCGCCGCCTCATAGGCGTCATCGGGGGTCTTGGCGACCTTGACGCCACCGGCCTTGCCGCGGCCTCCGGTCTTGACCTGAGCTTTGACGACCACGACGCCGCCGAGCTTCTCAGCCGCCGCCTTCGCCTCCTCAGGAGTGTCGGCGATGATGCCGGGGAGCACCGGCACCTCGTACTTCTCGAACAGGTCTCGTGCCTGGTACTCGTACAGATCCACGTGCAATCCTTCGCTGGGCGTCAGTGGGTGTCGTGCCGAAGGGTTCTCGGTATCGGAACAAAAGTGCTCAAACAATCTCGATATCGAGAGATCGACCGATCCCCCAGCTTAGTAGACGCACCGCAATGGTCCGGCCGTCGCCCGCCCCGCGCAGCGGCATGCAGGCCCCGGTCGCGTTAGGCTCACGGGCATGGCCGAAGCGTCTCCCACCTCCTCCCGCAACGCCGTCGTCGCCGCTGCGCTGGACCTCTTCGCCGCGCAGGGGTTCGAAGCGACCTCGGTGGAGCAGATCGCGCAGGCCGCCGGGGTCTCCCGGTCGACCTTCTTCCGTCAGTTCGGCGGCAAGGACGACGTCGTTTTCAGCGACCACGACGTGCTCCTCGCGCACCTGCGCCAGAAGCTGACGACCGGCGGCGAGAGCGCCGGACAGAACCCGTGGGCCGCGGCGTGCGCAGCATCGGTCGACGTCTTCCGCCACTTCGCCGCCGAGCCCGAACTCGCCCGCCGCCGCTACGCGGTGGTGCGCCAGGTGCCGGCGCTGCGCGACCGCGAGATCGTGACCGTCTTCCAATACGAGCGGCTCTTCGACGACTACCTGCGCTCCGCGCTCCCGGGCCTCGACCCGATCGACGCCGTAGCGTTCTCTGCCGCCGTGACCGCGGTGCACAACCACGTCCTGCGCCGCCTGCTGCGCGGCACCGAGGACATCCCCGAGTCGGTGCTGACCGACGCCTACGACGAGCTCATGCACCGCTTCGGCGTGCACCCGGACGGCGAGCAGGCGCAGAACGACGACGTCGTCGTGGCGACCTTCCCCCGTCGGATGCCGATGGCCGAGGTCGTGCGGCGCCTGCGCGACGAGCTCTGAGCGCGCGCTGCCCGACCGAACTGCAAGGGTTCGCGGACGGCACGCCGGGATCACGGCATCCGGTGCGGCGTGTCGCCCGGCGGGCCTTGCAGTTGCGGCGCGGGATGCCGAGGGCGGCGGCGGCCCGGCAGGGCGGCGTGCTTGCGGCGCGGGATGCCGAGGCGGCGGCGGCCCGGCAGGGCGGCGGTCCGCCCTCAGACCGTCTCCCCCGAGGCGACGGTCTCGGCGAGCGCGTGCACGCGCGGCAGGTGGTGCGCGCCGTAGAAGTCCGCCGCGGTCAGCCGCTGCGCGTCGGCCTCCTCCGGGGCGGCGTGGGCCGCGACCGCGACGACCGCCAGCGCGTGCATCCATCCGCCGGCAAGGACGCCGAGGAGCATCAGATAGGGCACGCTGACGGCGTGCGCATCCCGCGGCGCGTCGGCGAAGCCGATGAGATCGGCGGTCGCGCGACGCGCGGCATCCACGGCCCGCTCGAGGCGGTCTGCGGTGCGCACGGCGACGTCGCCGCCGGCGGAGCGCAAGGCCGCGACGGTGCCGGTGATGTCGGCGAAGAGCGCTTCGGCGGTCGCGCCCTGGTTGCGGATGACCTTGCGTCCGATGAGGTCGTTGGACTGGATCGCGGTGGTGCCTTCGTAGATCGGCATGATGCGGGCGTCGCGGTAGTGCTGGGCCGCGCCGGTCTCCTCGATGAAGCCCATGCCCCCGTGCACCTGGATGGCGTCGCTCGTGAGCGCCACGGCATCCTCCGTCGACCAGCCTTTCAGAATCGGCACGAAGAACTCGGCCATCGCGAGCACGGCGGCATCGTCGGTCTGCTCGGCCCGGTCGAACAGGTCAGCGACGTAGACGCCCAGCGCGCGCATCGCGAAGACCTCGCTGCGCATTGACAGCAGCAGCCGGCGCACGTCGGGGTGCTCCGCGATCGGCGCCGTCCCCTCGCGACCGAGCACACGTCCCTGCACCCGATCGGCGGCATAGGCCGAGGCCTGCTGCAGCGCGCGGTCGGCGATGCCGGTCGCCTGGAAGCCCATCGCGATACGGGCGGAGTTCATCATCACGAACATTCCGGCCAGTCCCCCGCCGACCTCGCCGACGAGGTAGCCGGTGGCGTCCTCGTAGGAGAGCACACAGGTGGGGCTGCCGTGGATGCCGAGCTTGTGCTCGACGGCGACGGTCGTGACGGCATTGCGATCGCCGAGCGAGCCGTCCGTGTTGACGAGGTATTTGGGCGCGACGAACAGCGACAGCCCCTTGGCCCCGTCGGGGGCACCGGGAGTGCGGGCGAGGACGAGGTGGACGATGTTCTCGGCGACGTCGTGGTCGCCCCAGGTGATGAAGATCTTCTGACCGCGGATCGCATACGTGCCGTCGCCGCGGGGGGTGGCGATCGTGCGGATGGCGCCGAGGTCGGTGCCCGCCGCCGGTTCGGTGAGGTTCATCGTGCCCGTCCACTGGCCCGAGACCAGCTTCGTCAGGTACGTTTCGCGGATCTCATCGGATGCCGCGGCATCCAGCGCATGGATCTGTCCGGCGGTGAGCAGCCAGCACAGCGCGAACGCGGCGTTCGAGGCGTTCCAGATCTCGCCGAGGCCCGCTCGGATCGCCCCGGGAAGCCCGTCGCCGCCCGCGGAGGTCGGCGCCTCCGCGCTGATCCACCCCGCCTCCACGAACGCGGCGTAGGCCTCGGCGAAGCCGGCGGGCAAACGCACCTGGCCGTCGACGAGACGAGCGCCCTCGCGATCGCCGATGCTCTGCAGCGGCGCGAGGACGGACGCCGCGAACTCACCGGCTCCGGCGATCACATCCGCGCCGTCGGCGGCGGTGAGCTCGCCGCCGGTCGCGCGGGCGACGATGTCGAGACCGAACGCCTCGCCGAACAGGAAGGCGTAGTCGGCGGTGGGGGCCTGGTACTCAGCGGCCATGGGAACTCCTCGGATGCTCGCGGCGTCTCGGTGATCGATCCCGATGAAGAATGCGAATGAGACTGCGGACCATCATAAGTGATACTCAGTCTCATCGCGAGTCGTCGGATGCCCCCTGTCGCCCGCGTGCCCCCGCCGTCATGATGAGAGCCATGCCGTACGACATCCCCGCACCGATGCTGGCGAAGGCCGTCAGCGCCGTTCCCGACCCCGCCCGCACCCCCGGGGGCCTCGCGTTCGAGCCGAAATGGGACGGATTTCGCGCCCTGCTGTCGTGGGACGGCACCGACGTCGAGATCGGCTCGCGCGGGGCAAAGCCGCTCACCCGCTACTTCCCCGAACTCGTCGCCGCGTGCACCGCCCTGCTGCCCGAGCCGTGCCTGCTCGACGGGGAGATCGTGGTGGCGCTCGACGGATCCGACGGGCGTCGGCGGCTGTCATGGGAGGCGCTGTCACAGCGCATCCACCCCGCCGCCTCACGCATCGCCCTGCTGAGCAGGGAGACGCCCGCGATGTTCATCGCCTTCGACCTCCTCGCCCGCGGCGAGCGCGATCTCCAGCAGGAGCCGTTCTCGACGCGCCGCGCAGAACTCGAAGACCTCCTGCGGACGGTCCCCGCCCCGGTGCACGTGACGCGCACGACGGGTGACCACGACCTGGCGACGCAGTGGCTCGCCCGCTTCGAAGGCGCCGGGCTGGACGGGGTGATCGCCAAACCGCTCGCCCTGCCCTACGCGCCCGGAAAGCGGACGATGTTCAAGATCAAACACGCCCGCACGGCCGACGTCGTGCTGCTCGGCTACCGCGTGCACAAGAGCGGCCACGGTGTCGGCTCGCTGCTGCTGGGGCTGTACGACGAGAACGGCGATCTCCGCAACGTCGGCGGAGCGTCGGCCTTCAGCGATGTGCGCAGACGTGAGCTCGTCGACGAGCTGACGCCTCTCGTCGTCACGGATGCCGAGGGCACCGCCATGACCGGACAGACCGACCGTTCGCGCTTCTCGGCGACGAAGGACACCTCGTTCGTCCGGCTGCGGCCGGAGCGCGTGCTCGAGGTGCGCTACGACCAGCTCGAGGGCGCACGCTTTCGCCACACGGTGCAGTTCGAGCGGTGGCGGCCCGACCGCGACCCCCGCTCGTGCACGTTCGCGCAACTGGAACAGGTGCGCGCGTATGATCTGGCGGACGTTCTGGACTGAACTCGCCGCGGCGGCGCACGGATCCGACCCGCGCAGCACCGCACGGGCCGGATCCGGCTCTCCCGCGCCGCGCTCGCATCGGCGCCGGGTCCCGGCGGCCGGACATGCGATCCGTGGATGCGGATGGTGAGGGGCGCTCTCCCCTCCTCCGTGATGCCGACCCTACGCGCGCGGCGCGCGCCGCTCGCGGACCGGCGACCGTGAATATCGGCATCCGTTCTTCCGGCTCGCGCCGCTCGCCCTCGCGGCGTGGCGGTGCGAGGATCGGACCATGGCCCCAGCACCGCCCGACGAGCCGCCCCGTGCGTCAGCCGAGTCCCCGGAGCCGACTCTCACCCAGGAGCTCGCCCTCGAGCCGGTGCAGTTCATCGCCCGCACGGACGCGGTGCTGCGCCTGGGATCGCTCATGCTGGGGGCGGGTGCCTCCTCCGCGCGGGTGCGCGACAGCATGGTGCGGGCCGCGGAAGCGGTGGGAATCGACGACGTGCACTGCCGCGTCGGCATGACCGACATCGTGCTCACCGCCGGGCGCGGTCAGATGTTCCGCACACGCGTGGCGGAAGTTCCTCGTCCGACCGTCGACGCCGACCGCATGACGGCCCTGAAACGTCTGACGGCGCGTCTGCAGCCGGGCACGACGCCGGCTCACCTGCAGGGCGAGCTGCGCGAAGTCGAGCGGATGCCGCGACGATACTCCGATCTGACGCGCGTACTGGCGGCTGCGCTGGCGTGCGCGGCCTTCGCATTGTTGAACAACGGTGGGTGGCAGGAGTTCGTCGCCGTCGGGATCGCGGCGGCGGCCGGCCAGTGGGTGCGGATGCTCATCCACCGCCTGCACACGAACGAGTTCCTCCTCGTGTTCGCCTCGGCGATGACAGCCCTGCTGGTGTACCTGGCCGCCGCGCAGGTGTTCGTCGCCCTCGGCGTTCCCGGCGGACAGCACGACGCGGCACTGACCAGCGCCGTGCTCTATCTCGTTCCCGGCTTTCCGCTCGTGACCGGCGCCCTCGACCTCGCCCGACTGGATCTCAACGCCGGCATCGCCCGGGTCACCTATGCCGTTCTGGTGCTGCTGGCGACAGGAACCGCCGTCTGGGGAGTCGCGACCGTCTTCGACGCGACCGTCACACAGGTCGCCGCCCCCGAATTCGTCGAGCCGTTCCTGTCGCTCGTCCGCCTCGCCGCCGGCTTCGTCGGGGTACTCGGTTTCGCTCTGCTGTTCGGCACGCCCTGGGCGATCGCTCTAACGGCATCGAGTCTCGGCGCCGTCGCGAACGTCGGGCGCTTGGCGCTCGTCGACGCCCACGTCAATCCCGCCGTCGCCGCCGCTGCCGCCGCCCTGGCCGTGGGCCTCGGCGCCTACCTTTTCGGTGATCGGCTGCGCGCCGCGCGCGTGACCCTGACCGTGCCGGCGGTTCTCATCATGGTGCCGGGCGCGGCCGCGTATCGCTCGATCGCCGGCGTCATCGGCGGCGATACCGTCGCGGCGATCCAGAATGCGACGACCGCCGTGTTCGTCGTGGTCGCCCTCGCGATCGGCCTCACCGTCGCACGTGTGCTCACCGAGCGGGAGTGGTCGCTTCCGGCACGGTGACCGGATCGGAGGTGACCGGTCGTCTACGGTCGAGGCATGGGACTGTTCCGCGACCGCACCGTCCGCATCGACCAGCACGGCACGGACGGCGTCCACGTGCGCGCCGTGGGCAGACCGTGGAGCCTCTGGGCGGATGCCTTCGGCGCCCTCGCGATCCGGGCGGTGCAGATCATCGTGGTTGTGGCCCTCGCCGCGGGGATCATCTGGGGCATCCGCCAGCTGACCGTCGTGACGATCCCGCTCGTGATCGCGCTGATCCTGGCCTCGGCGTTCGCGCCGCTCATGGCCTGGCTGCGCGGGCGCGGCATCCCCTCCTTCGTGGCGACGCTGATCACCCTGTTCACCATCGCCCTCGTCCTCACCGCCGTCGGCTGGCTGATCGTCTGGGCCGTGCGCGACCAGTGGGACGAGCTGGCGACGCAGGCGCAGGGCGGTTTCACCGATCTGATGGCCTGGGCGGGCACCCTGCCCTTCCAGATCGATCACGCCCAGATCGACGGGTGGCTGACAGCCCTCACCGATTTCGTGACGAGCGCGCAGTTCGGCAGCGGCGCCCTCGCCGGCGTCAGCGCCGTGGCGAACTTCATCACCGGCCTCGTGCTGATGGTCGTGATGCTGTTCTTCTTCCTCAAGGACGGTCCGCAGATGTGGGCCTTCCTGCTGCGGCCGTTCCGCGGCGAGCCGTACCAGCGCGCGCTGCGGGTCGGCGACAAGACCGTGACGGTGCTCGGTTCGTACGTGCGCGGCACGGCGACCGTCGCCGCGGTCGATGCCGTTGGCATCCTGATCGGGCTGCTGATCCTGCAGGTGCCGTTGGCCCTGCCGCTGGCGGTGCTGGTGTTCCTGCTCGCGTTCATCCCGATCGTCGGCGCGACCCTCGCCGGCATCCTCGCCGCACTGGTGGCCCTCGTGGCCAACGGGTGGGTCGTGGCCCTGCTCGTGGTGGGCGTGGTCGTGCTCGTCAACCAGCTGGAGGGCAACCTGCTGCAGCCCGTGCTGATGGGACGCTCGATGCAACTGCACGCCTTCGTGATCCTCATCGCTCTGACCGCGGGCACCGTGCTGGGCGGCATCGTCGGTGCCGTGCTCGCCGTGCCGATCACCGCGGTCGCGTGGGGGATTGTGCAGGTGTGGGACGGACCGCACACCCCGGCGAGGTGGGCCCGCCCGCACCGCCGCGAGGCGATCGCCAACGTCTGAGGGACGGCGTCAGGGAATCCAGACGACGACGCCGTTCTGCCCGCTGAGCAGCGCGGCGACCCCGGCGGTGGGCGGCCTGACCGAGATCCTCGCCGCGGAAGCCGGCTCCGGCCCAGTCGACGGCGAGCACATTCTGCGTCGGCTCGGCCAGTTCGCCGCCCAGGACGAGAAACGGTTGGTCGAGGTGGCTCGCGGTGACGATCGCGAGGGGGTCCACGAGGGCGTCACCCGCCGACATGACGACATCGGCGTGCATGTCGATGGCCTGCGTGATCGCGGGAATCGGATCGTTCCCGGCCCGTACCTCGCGCAGGTCGGCGCCCACCTCACGCGCCCACGCGCGCACCGCGTCGGTCATCGTGACGGTCGCCGCCTCGTCGCCCATCGTGAGCAGGACCACGCGCAGTCTCGCCGCCGGGCGCGCCCCGACCCACGATCCCGGACTCGGGGTCATCGTCGCCGCCGGGGCCAGGGGGGTCGGCGGAAGGAAGTCAGCATCGGCGGCCACGATCAGGCTGGGCGCAGCGTGGGAGGCGGGAGGGCGCCGTATGCGATTCAGTGCCGTGCGGCGCGGCGGCGAAGAAGGGCCCCCGCGCCGAGCAGGGCAGCAGCAGCGGCGGTGAACACGAGCGCTCCGGTGAGCTGGTCTCCCGTCGGAGCAAGCCGACCGTCGAGCGCACTCCCATCGACGGGGCGTGCGTTCGAGAGCCCCGGAACGGCGGAGGGGTGGGGACGGGGACTCGCGGGTCCGCGCTCGTGCGGCGGGACGACGACCTGGATGACCATCTGCGAGGTTGCCTGCGGCCCGGCCGAGGAGCCGTCGTCGGGCGCGGTCGCGGAGGCGGCTTCGGCGACGCCGACGGGGCCGAGAGCCGTCGCGGCAGTGAGGCACACACCAGCGGCGACGCGTGCGAAGGTCCTCGTGCCCATGCCGATGCTCTCCTGTCCGTCACCCGGCCGGCGACGAGTGCCGAGCCTCAGAGGCGCCGGTGACGGAGGGGATGCCGTCAGGCGACCGCGCGGTGAACCCGCTCAGTCCTTCTTCGCCCGACTGGGTTGGACGCGCGGCGGCTCCCCCGGCATCTTGGGGAACTCGGGCGGGAACGGCAGCTCGCCCAGGCCCGCCTCGAGGTCGCGTCGCCACCACTCGAGCAGCACATCGATGCGACCGGGGTTCTCCTGCAGACCCTCCCACGGATCACCCACCGCGGCGAGTCGTGGCGGCACCGTGCGCACGGTGAACGCGGCGGGGTCGACGCCGTCGGCCAGCTCCGCCCACGTGATGGGCGTCGCGACGGTCGCCGACGGCAGGGCGCGCGGGCTGTAGGCACCGGCCATGGTGCGGTCGCGGTTGGCCTGGTTGAAGTCGACGAAGATGCGCCGTCCGCGCTCCTCCTTCCACCAGTCGACCGTCACGGCATCCGGCATCCGTCGCGCGAGCTCTCGCCCGGCCGCGATGACGGCGTGGCGGACGTCGAGGAACTCGTGCGTCGGCTCGATGGGGCAGAACACATGGATGCCGCGATTGCCGCTGGTCTTCAGCCACGGTTCGAGCCCGGCCTCGCGCAGCACCTCGCGCAGCACGGGTGCGACGGCGGCGGCATCCGCGAAATCGGTGCCGGGCTGCGGGTCGAGGTCGATGCGCAGTTCGACGGGATTGTCGGTGTCGGCGGCGAGCGAGGCCCACGGGTGGAACACGACGGTGTTCATCTGCACTGCCCAGACGATGGCCGCGGCCTCGTCGAGCACCACCTGAGGGTGACGGCGCCCGCTGTTGTAGGTGCACATCACCTCGTGGACGTAGTCGGGGGCACCGCGTGGCGGGTTCTTGGAGAAGAAGCGCTCGCCGTCGACGGTGTCGGGGAAGCGCTCGAGCGAGACGGGGCGGTGGCCGTTGGCCCGCAGGAACGGCTCGGCCGCGGCGATCACGTACTCGGCGAGCTCCTGCTTCGTGATGCCGAGCTCCGGCCAGATCACGCGGTGCGGGCTGGACAGCGAGACGTCCCGCCCGGCGACGTCGAGGGTGATGCGCTCCGAGGCCATGCCCCGACCCTACGGGCCGGGCGCCGGTCGCGACAGGGGGCGATCCCGCGCTCGCGCGGGTCGCCACAGATTCGGTGGCCGGCAACGGATGCGGATTCGGATGCCGCGCGGCATCCGAATCCGCTGCATTCATCCGAATCTGCGGGGCCTGCGGCGCGTGTCCGTCCGCGAGTATCAGTCCGCGCGTCAGCCGGCGAGCGCCATGACACCGGCCAGCGCGTCGCGGTCGAGCTCGATCCAGGGGCCGCCCGAGTCGACGACGACGCCGGTGAGGCCCGGCTCGGATGCCAGGGCGCGGCCGAGCTGCTCGGGCTGCACCGGCAGGGGGCTGTCGCCACGGCCGAGAGCCACGACCTCCAACGGGTGCGAGAACACCTCCATGCGGCGCTGACCGTCGGGGGTGCGCGCCTCGGCGAGGCCCATGCGCCCCTCGGCGTCGCTGTTGCCAGCCACCCAGACGGGAAGGCGCGAGAGGGCGTCGGCGACGCGTGCGGCCGTGCTCTCATCGCGCGGCGCCGACAGCAGCGTCTTGATCTCGAACGTGGGCTCGCTCTCCTCGACGGCGCGGGCGATGAGCTCCTTGGGCAGGATGACGCGGGCGCCGGCGGTGGCGTGGTCGAGGTAGATGCCGTCGTATCCCCCGGCCACCGCGTTGCGCAGCACCTCGATGGCGGGCTGCCCGATGACCGAGGTGGCCGCCCCGCCTTCGGAGTCGACGCTGGCCTGCAGTGCGGCGCCGCCACTGAAGGCGAGGAGGAAACGCCTTCCCTCCACGGAGGCGATCGCGAGGTTGATCTGCTGGCCCGCAGCGATCAGCGCCTGAACGTCGCCCTGCGCCCGCAGGAACAGCTGCCCCTGCAGCGCCTGGCGCATCACGTTCATGATCTCTGTGTTCTGCGGCTCCGCCGACAGGCCCGCCAAGGCGCCTTGCAGCAGCGCGTTGTCGACCAGACCGGGCACGATCTCGCGCGGAGCCGGCGCGGTCGCCGCGGGGCGCGTCGGCGCTGCGGGCGCCGGAGCCGTCGGGTCGGCGCCGAAGGTGGAGACCGAGATGCCGACCTGCGGCACCCCCTCGGCCGCGACGGATGGCGCTTCGGCGGATTCGTCCGTCTCCGCGACGGTGTCGACGGACTCGACCTCGGATGCCGGGGCGCCGTCGCCCTTGTCGGAACGGTCGCGACGCGAGAAGAGTGCCATGGGTCCGAGCCTAGCCGTGACCGCCACCGGCCCGCGGCGGGGCCGCATCCGCCTCACGCGCTCCCTTCCGTCTCGCGCTACCGAAACACGCATCGCGCGTGCCGGATTCGACAGCGCGAACCGCCGGGCTACAGCTTCTCGATCGGGGCGATCTTGATGAGCAGCTTCTTCTGGCCGGCGCGGTCGAAGCGGACGTGGGCCACGCGCTTCGCGCCCTCACCGGTCACCTGATCGACGCGGCCTTCCCCGAAGTCCTCGTGGCGGATGCGATCGCCGGGAACCAGCTCCATGTCCCCGTTGTCGCGCACCTTCGCGGGGATGCGGTTGGCGAACTTCGCGAGGTCGCCCGCGGGCTTCTCCCGCCGCGGCAGGGGAACGAGATCGTCGCCGTAGCGCGAGCCGCCCGATGCGCCCGCACCACCGAAGCCGCCAGGTCTCCGTCCGTTGAGCGCTCGCGATCCTCCCTGACCACGCGCGTTGATGTCTCCCGGCGACTGGCGCCAGTCGATGAGCTCGTGGGGGATCTCCTGCAGGAAGCGTGAGGGCATCGCGACCGAGACCTCACCGAACTGGGCGCGGGTCATGGCGAGCGAGAGGTGCAGGCGCTTGCGGGCGCGCGTGAGCGCGACGTAGAACAGGCGGCGTTCCTCTTGCGGGCCGCCCGGCTCTCCCGCGGAGATGCGATGCGGGATGAGGTCCTCTTCGACACCGGTGACGAACACGGCGTCGTACTCGAGGCCCTTCGCGGTGTGCATCGTCATCAGCGATACCGAGCCCGAGGCGTCGGCGAGGTCATCGGCATCCGAGACGAGGGCCACCTCCGTGAGGAAGTCGAGGATCGTGCCGTCGGGGTTGTTGCGGGCGAACTCGCGGGTGACGGCCACGAGCTCGTCGAGGTTCTCGACGCGCGCCTCGTCCTGCGGGTCTTTCGACATGCGCAGGGCGTCGAGATAGCCGCTCTTGTTGAGGAGCAGGGTGAGGCCTTCGGCGACCGAGGTCGACGGCGGTGCCTCGCCCGAGGGAGGCAGCATGATGGCCGTCGCCTCGACGAGCACGGCGTCGAGCTGGGCGATCGCGGCCTGGATCTTGGGGCCGACTCCCAGCGCCGACGCGTTGGCGAGCGCATCGCGGAAGGTGATGTCCTCCTCGGCGGCGTAACGGGCGATCGAGGTCTCCGTGACGTCGCCGATGCCGCGGCGGGGCTTGTTCAGGATGCGGCGGACGCTCAGCTCGTCGGCGGGGTTCGCGACGGCGATGAGGTAGGCCATCGCGTCTTTGATCTCTGCGCGCTCGTAGAACTTCGTGCCGCCCATGATCTTGTACGGCACGGCGGCGCGGATGAAGATCTCCTCCAGCGCGCGGGACTGCGAGTTGGTGCGGTAGAACACGGCCATCTCGCCGTACGGCAGACCGGCGCGGTGGAGCGCCTCGACCTCGTCGGCGACGAACTGGGCTTCGTCGTGCTGCGAGTATCCGGTGAAGCCGACGATCTTGTCTCCCGCGCCGACGTCGGTCCAGAGCTTCTTGTCTTTGCGGTCGAAGTTGTTGCTGATGACGGCGTTCGCGGCGGTGAGGATGTTCTGCGTCGAGCGGTAGTTCTGCTCGAGCAGCACGACCTTGGCGCCCGGGTAGTCGCGCTCGAACTCGGTGATGTTGCGGATGTCGGCGCCGCGGAACGCGTAGATCGACTGGTCGGAGTCGCCGACGACGGTCAGCGACGCTCCGTCGGTCTCGTCGAGCAGAGCGCCGACGTCTTCGATGGGCCGCGTGAGTTCATGGATCAGCGCGTACTGGGCGTGGTTGGTGTCCTGATACTCGTCGACGAGGATGTGGCGGAAGCGTCGGCGGTAGGTGTCGGCGACGTGCGGGAACGCACGGAAGAGATAGACGGTCTGCGCGATGAGGTCGTCGAAGTCGAACGCGTTCGCGCGCTGCAGCGAACGCTGATAGTCGGCGAAGATCTCTGCGAACAGGCGCTCGGCGGGGTCGCTCATGTTGGCCGTGCGCGCGAACGACTCGGCATCCGCGAGCTCATTCTTCAGCTTCGAGATGCGCCCCTGGACAGATGCCGGGGTCAACCCGAACGCGTCGGCCTCGTACTGCTTGACGAGTCGCTTGATGAGGGCGCGCGAGTCGCCGGAGTCGTAGATCGTGAAGCTCTTGGTGAAGCCGAACTGGTCGGCCTCACGGCGCAGAATGCGCACGCACGCCGAGTGGAACGTCGAGATCCACATGCCCTGCGCGGTGTCGCCGATGAGCTGCTGCACGCGTTCGCGCATCTCGCCGGCGGCCTTGTTGGTGAAGGTGATCGCGAGGATCTGACTCGGCCACGCCTCGCGTGCGCGCAGCAGCGATGCGATGCGGCGCGTGAGCACGCTCGTCTTTCCCGAACCCGCACCGGCGACGATCAGCAGCGCCTGTCCGCGATAGGTCACCGCTTCTCGCTGCTGCGGGTTGAGACCGACCAGAAGGTCCTCGTCGGCCCGGCCTCCCGAGCCGCGCGCGGCGTCCGTGGGCATGCCGACGATGACGGGCTTGATCGGGTCGCTCATAACCCGTCAAGTCTAGGTCGCGGCTCTGACACCGCCGACGGGATGCCGCGGCGACCCGGCGTCGCGCGTAGCCCCGCGCGGCCGGGAGAATGGACGCATGCGCACGATCCTCAACATCGTCTGGATCATCTTCGCCGGATTCTGGTTGTTCGTCGGCTACGTGGTCGCCGGTGTGGTGCTGTGCATTCCGATCATCACGATCCCCTGGGCGATCGCCTCGTTCCGCACCGCCGGTTACGTCATCTGGCCGTTCGGGCGCACGATCGTGCCGAAGCCGACGGCGGGCGTGGGCTCGTTCCTCGGCAACGTCGTCTGGGTGATCCTCGCCGGGTGGTGGCTCGCGCTCGGGCACCTGGTCAGCGGCATCGCGCTGTGCGTCACGATCATCGGCATCCCGATGGCGATCGCGGACTTCAAGATGATCCCGATCTCTCTCGTGCCCCTCGGCAAAGAGATCGTCTCCACGCGCCAGGGCGCGTTCGATCGGACGCTGTGACCCCGACGATCGCCCGTGTCACGCGCGGACACATATCGCAACCACAGGTCACACACCTACTCCCGGCGGTCGCGGCGGGTTAGCGTGGGGGTGCCCCCCTCACCGGGGCATCGCGGCGATCCGGGCGGACCCGGGCACCGGCTCATAACCGGGTGCGTTGCGGGTTCGACTCCCGCCGTCGCGTCGACGCAGGACTTCCCCGTTCTCTCCGCGCATTCGCAGGCGCAGGGCCTACCCTCACTTCATCCGGCACACCGCATCCGTCGGCGCGAGGAGGCCCCCATGCGCAGAACCCCGATCCTGACCGTGATCGCCCTGGCGGCGCTCGCGCTCACCTCGTGCAGCTCCGGTGGCACCGATCCCGCTGCGGAGCTGCCGGGCGTCTCCCCGTCGACGCGCCCGCCGCTGCAGACGACGACGCCCGGCCCGGTCGGTCCGTCCGGTCCCGCGATCGCCGTACCCCAGAGTCGCTGGGACGCCCTCGTCGCCGACCTCACGAAGCGGGGCGTGACGGGCACCCCCGCGCTCGTGTCCTCCGAAGCGGTGACGTTCAACGACGGCTCGCTCGGCTGCCCGTCTCCGGGTCAGTCCTACACGCAAGCGCAGATCGACGGCATGCGCGTGGTCGTCTCGGTCGATGGCAAGACTTACGACTACCGGTTCGGTCAGGGCGCCGAGCCCAGGCTCTGCGCCTGACCTCGCGACAGCACACGCGACGACGCGACAGCGCAAACACAGGAGGAGGGGGTGGATGCCGCGGCATCCACCCCCTCCTCCGTCTCGCCGGGGCTACTTCTTCAGCGGCAGCAGCAGCGCCTCATCGGCGCCGGACGCGTTGTCCATCACGACCACCATCGAGCCGAGCGGCTTCTGCGCCTCGATCTGCTTCGCGTTGAAGCCGACCTCGACGCTCGCCGAACCGCGCTGCGGCACCGTGACGAACTGACCGTTGGTGATCGCCGGCGCGGTCGGGTCATACGTCGCCCACCCGTCCACCGCGTCCGACGCGTCGTTGGACGCGAAGGTCTGGGCCGTGTACGAGAACGCCCCCGTGATGCCCAGATCGCTCGCCCGCACCGGCATCAGCAGTGTGCTGCTGTCGGTCGGCGCCTGCGTGAGGAAGCCCGCGGCGGCCGTCTCCTTCGTCTTGGCGTTGACGATGAACACCTCGGACAGACCATTGGTGTCGCCGTTGCGGACCCCGCCCGAGTCGGCCGACAGGACGATCCAGTCGGGGGTGCCGTCGCGATCACTGTCGATCACGATGTCGTACTCGTTCGCGGCCGCGTTCGACCAGCGGTGGTGCATGTTCATCGCGAACACCATCAGCGTGTCGTCGCCATCGGGGAAGGACTGCACCCCGACCGCGCGGATGTCGTACCCGGTGTCGGCCAAGGTCTTGCTGGCGTCCTGCGGGTCGGACAGGCCCCACGTGTACACGTCGGCACCGGCCGGCAGGGCGCCGGCGAGGTTGCGCAGCGTCAGCTTCTTGGTGCCGTCGGCGACCTTCTGCTTGCCGCTGAACCACGGGCCGTTCATCGTCGCGCGCACCGTGCTGTCGGCGCGGGGCACGAGCAGGTAGGGCACGCGCAGCGTGGAGTCGGACGACGTGAGCACGATGTCACCGGAGATCTCGGAGAACGCGAACTGGTCGTCGGCGCCGACCGAGCTGGGCACGTCCTTCGCGGCGGCCGCGACGATCACCAGCACCTTCGCCGAGCCATGCGCCGGGACGGTGATCGAGCGGTTCGAGAGCAGGATGCGCGCCTTCTTCGACTGCGCCGACGGGGTCGTCGAGACGTCGTAGCGCACCGCGGTCGGCCCGTCGTTGCGCACCGTCACGGTCTTCACGCCACCGAAGCCGAGCGGCGACTCCTGGAAGCCGAAGCTGAGCGCCGACTCGCGCGCCCAACCGCTCTCCGTCCGGAACGCGTCACCCGTCGCCGTCACCGTCGTCGCCACTGCCTGAGCGGCATCGACGAGACCCACGCCGCCGAGCGTCAGGCTCTGGCCGGCGACCTTGTCGGGGTCGGCGGTGGACACCACGGATGCCGCGATCTGCGGAGCCGTCCACGACGGGTGCGCTTCGGCGGACAGCGCCGCCACACCCGCCACGTGCGGGGCGGCCATCGAGGTGCCCGACAGGATCGCCGCACCGTTGCCCGAGCCCACCGCGGCCGACGAGATCGAGACGCCGGGGGCGGCCACGTCCGGGCTGATGGCACTGTCACCGGACCGCGGACCCGACGAGCTGAACGACGCGTAGCCGCGGAAGCCGGGGTTGGCGATCTGCGTGGCCACGAGGCTCGCCGTGGCGCCGGCGACGAACGCGGGGCCGCTCGAGGAGCGCACGCCGAGGAACGGGATCGTCAGGTTGAACGGCTCACCGGTGTCGGCGTTGGCCGTCACGACGCCTTCGAACGGGGGCAGGTCATCGGTGTTGTTCACCATGACCACCGCCGCCGCTCCCGCCTGCTGGCCGTAGATGGCCTTGGCGACACGGGCGCACGACCCGCGGTCGACGACCGCGATCTGCTGTCCACCCGGGACGACTCCCGCGGCGGTGAATGCCGCCGGCGAGCATCCGAGCGCGTTGTCGCCGGTGAGGCGCACGACCGTCAGATCGCCGATGCCGTCGAGCGAGGCACCGTTGGCGTTGATCGCCTCGACGGGGGTGCCGCCGACCGTGATCGTCGCGCCCGGGAAACCCTCGGCGCTGTCGACGGCCGATACCGAGATCACACCGTCACCGGTGCCCGGCGAGCCGGTCAGGTACGGGTTGTGACCCGCGTTACCGGAGGAGGCGACCACGACGACACCGGCACCGACCGCGTTGGCGGCGGCCACGGCATCCGGGTCGTCGGCACGTCCGAACGACGAGCCGAGCGAC
This sequence comes from Microbacterium sp. SCN 69-37, assembly GCF_001724435.1. Classification (NCBI taxonomy): domain Bacteria; kingdom Bacillati; phylum Actinomycetota; class Actinomycetes; order Micrococcales; family Microbacteriaceae; genus Microbacterium; species Microbacterium sp. SCN 69-37. The sequence goes on along the minus strand of NZ_MEEL01000025.1, from coordinate 95,747 downwards.
ATGTTCACGACATCCATGCCGTGATCGACGGCCCAGTCGAGGGCGGGCACGACCACATCGGTCGAACCCTCGCACCCGAAGACGCGCACGGCGTACAGGTCGACCTGCGGGGCGACACCCGGTCCGACGCGGAACTGGTTCGAGGGGGTCGTGGAGTCGTACGGGCCGCGGTAAGTGGTGCCGTCGGCGAGCACACCCGAGCCGCCCGCGGTGCCGGCGACGTGCGAGCCGTGACCGTTGCAGTCGAGCGGGTTGTCGTCGGGGTGGGGCAGCGGCTGGTAGGAGGCGCTGTTCGGGTCGGCGTTGTAATCGTCGCCGACGAGGTCGATTCCGCCCTTGATGCGCGGGGCGTCGGGACCGTACATCGTCGGGTCGGCGGGCTGGGCCGAGTTCGCCTTCGCGGCGTCGAAGGCCGCCACCGTGCCGGGACCGCCGAAGGTCGCGTGGGTGTAGTCGATGCCGGTGTCGATGATGGCGACCTTGACGTTCTGTCCCGTGTAACCGGTGCTCTCCCACACCTGGGGGACGCCAAGGAAGGGAACCGAGACGGCGTTGTCGACGGTGTACTTGCGCACGGGATGGATGGCGACGACGTTCGGCAGCGACGCGATCGCGTCGAGCTCGGCCGCCGGCACCTTCGCCTGCACGCCGTTGTACGCCGACTGCATCTCGGCCTGCACCGAGCCGCCCTTGTCCTCGATGGCCGAGCTCACCGGCTCCTGCGCATCCTTGAGGCGGTTCTTCACGTCGCCGCGCTCACCGTCGCTGAGCTCGCGGCCCTGCTCGGCTTCCACGACCGCGACGGGATCGCCCGTCATCTCGACGACGACGCTCACGAGTCCGTTGGCGTCGATGGCCGCCGACGTGAACGACGTCGAGATCTTTCCGGCGGATGCCGCGGTCAGAAACCGCAGGGGGGTGTGCCACATCGGGGTAGGACGTGGCTGTATGGAGGCTATGCATCCCCTGCACGAGGCGAAAGGCGGATGAGAGGATCCTCATCCGAGTTCATCCGAAGGTCTATGCGATGCGTGTTCCCGGGGGCAGCGAACGCGCCGGCGTGCGGGTTCGCGCCCAGGCGCCCCACAGCAGCAGGCCCGCCAGCAGCACCTGGACGGCGAGGCCCACGAACCAGCTCGGGACGGTCTCGTCGATGATCTCGCGCGGGGTGGGCTGCGTCGAGTCGAGGTGCACTCCCGGCGCACAGTCGTCCCAGCGCTGCTCGAGCGACGGAGGCAGCTGCGCCGAACGAACCGACAGCTTCAGCGAGCCGAAGAGGTCGTCGGGGTAGCCGTACTCGCTGAACCGGGTGGGCGTGGCGTCGCCGAGGATCACGAAGGGGTTGGCCGACAGCAGCCACCACACGTAGTCGAAGCGCGGCGCCCGGTAGGTGCCGGTCTGCCACTCGCCGCAGACGAACTTCTCCGGGGTGTCGCCGCAGAAGCGGGCACCGTCCTGACACAGCGGCGCTCCGTCCGGACCGGTCTCGTACGAGCGCGTGATCGAGGTGCCTTCGCTGGCGACCGCGGCGCCGATCAGCCCGAACCCCAGCGGCGTTCCGACGGTCAGGGCGGCGACGACGAGGTAGGTCGTCGCGACCGAGAACAGCGGACGTGCGAGCAGGCCCGACAGCGCCACGCCGATCGCGGCGACGACGCCGGTTTCGACCACGAGCACGACGAGCGAGACGACCACGGTGAGCGGGTCGACGCCGCCCGCGAAGGTGGCGATCACCAGGAACGGCGCCGCCACGGCGGCGAAGGCCAGCCCGGTGATCCAGCCGGCGACGAACTTGCCGAGGAGGATCTCCCCCGTCGTGACGAGCGTCACCTGCACGGGGGCGAGCGTCGCGGCATCCCGGTCGCCGTTGATGCTGTTGCCGCTGAGGGTGGGCGAGACGAGCAGCACGAGCAGCAGGGTGACGCAGACGACGACGGAATAGATCCCGGGGCCGCTCTGACCCCAGCCGCCATAGGCGAGGTAGGCCAGCGCGGTCACGCCGATGAGCAGGAGCGCGAACACGCCGAGCAGCACGTACCACGATACGGTGCGCACCCGCTGGAGCAGCTCCAGGCGGGCGATCGTCCACAGCCGCGTGGCGTTCATGAGCGCTCCCCCTCGAGGTCGAGGAACGTGTGTTCCAGAAGTCCTGTCGCCGCCGCGAATTCCGCGACTGGCAGACCCGCCCCGATGAGGGCGGCGAGGGCGGATGCCGCGTCGTCGTCGCTTGCGAGCGAGACCAGCAGGTCGCGGCGGTCGATCGGGACGAGCGCGGCGTCCAGGCCCAGCGTCTGGGCGACCGGCAGCACCGCCGCCGTCGCATCACGGTCGGCGAGGCGGATGCGCCACGTGCGCAGACGCGTCGCCGCCGCCGCGACCCGTTCACTGCTCACCGTCGCGCCGTCGACGAGGAACACCGCCTCATCGACGACTTCCTCGAGCTCGGAGAGGATGTGGCTGGAGATGAGGATCGTGCGCCCCTCGGCGGCGAGGCGGCGCAGCAGCACGCGCAGGTCGATGCGTGCGTGCGGGTCCAGGCCCGAGGCCGGCTCGTCCAGCAGCAGCACGCGGGGATCGTGCACGAGGGCGCGCGCGAGGCCGAGGCGCTGCTTCTGCCCGCGTGACAGCACGCGTGCCGGCGCATCGGACAGCGTCCCGAGTCCCACCTCGTCGAGCAGCCGCGCGGCGCCCGCCTGGGCCGCCGCGGCGTCCAGACCGTAGAGGCGGCCGGTCATGACGAGCGTCTCGCGGGCGGTGAGGGTCGGCCACGCGCCGAGGGCGTCGGGCATCCAGCCGAGCAGCGCGCGGGCGGCGGCGGGCTCGGCGAGCGGGTCGACGCCACCGATGCGGATCGAACCGGCATCCGGCGCGAGCAGCGAGGCCAGCATGAGCATGAGCGTGGTCTTGCCCGAGCCGTTCGGGCCGACGAGCCCGGTGACGGCGCCCGCCCGCGCCTCCAACGAGACATCGCGCACGGCCTGCACGTGTCCGAACGAGCGGCGCACTCCGGTGACGACGATGCCGGGGAGGGTCATGCCCTCACCCTATGCGAGAGCTGTGTCGCAGCTGCGAAGCGCACGGTGAACACTCAGCGGCCGTGCGGAGGGCCGGTCAGCCGAAGGACGCCACCCCGAGGTCGGCATGGTCGACGAAGACGCCGTCGATCCCGGCATCCCGCAGGACCCCCCACTCCGCACGGTAGTCGCCGAAGGCGGCGTCGTCATCTCCGCGGCGGAACGCGGGTGTCAGGAAGGCGTTCTCGGGACGACACGTCCAGGTGAACACGGCAAGCCCCGCCGCGTGCGCCTCGGCGACCAGCTCGGCTCCCCGCGGGGACGCGCTCAGCAGCATCGCCTTGTCGACGCTGATGCCGTCCACCTCCGGCGCCAGCCGTGCCAGCCCGGCGGCGCTGACCTGGTCGCGATACGGTGTCGCCGCCTCACCGTGGGCCGCGACGAGATCGAACGGCGCACCGTCGGCCTCGACGAGGTAGACGTACGTCGCGGGGATGCCGCGCGCACGCAGCTGTCGCAGGACGGTCAGTTCGAACGACTCCACGAACAGCGGGTGCGCTCTCTCGGCCCACCCCGCGTCGCGCAGCTCGGCGGCGACCAGCGCCGCGACATCGAAGCCCCGCGCCCCGAAGAAGGTGGCGTGCTTGATCTCGAGCACGATGCCGACCTCGCGGCCCTGTTCACGTGAGGCTGTCGCGACGAGATCGAGCAGGTCGCGCAACCGCAGCGGAGGTTCCGTGTCATCGAAGGCCGCACTGCCGGGGCGCAGGTGCGGCAGCCGTTCGCGACAGCGCAGCGTCGACAGCTCCGCCCAGGTGAAGTCCTCCGTGAACCAGCCCGTCAGCGGCACGCCGTCGACCGGCTTCGTCGTGCGGCGGTGCGCGAACTCGGGGCGGTCGGCGACGTCGGTCGTCCCCGAGATCTCGTTCTCATGCCGGACGACGGCCACCGCGTCCTTCGTGAAGACGACATCCGGTTCGACGGCATCCACTCCCATCGCCAGCGCCAGCTCGTAGGAGGAGCGGGTGTGCTCGGGGCGGTATCCGGGGGCACCACGGTGACCGATCACCAACGGGCGGGCACGAGGCATGGCTCCAGGCTACCGATCGAGGTTCGTCTGAGCGGCTTCACAGCAGCGACACAGCCGGCGCCCGACGATGCGGCACGACCGTCCGATAGCCTGTTATCCACAGCACCGCGCTGTGCACCCGACCGGTGCACCCTAGGGAGTGGAAAGAGACCATGGCCTCCGGCAACTTCGCCTTCAACAACCCCGCCTTCCAAGAGCAGCGTCCCGGCCTCACGCCGCCCGCCGCGCCGCAGCCCGGCGCCTCGACCGGCTACGCCGCGACGTCGCACCAGGTGACGGATGCCGCGGTGAACGCCCAGCTCGAGGGCGCTTTCGCCGCCCCCGCCGCCGCGTCGCACCAGACCGGCCGCATGACCGTCGAGGACACCGTCGCCAAGACGGTGGGCCTGTTCGCGATCCTCCTCGTCACGGCCGTCATCGGCTGGGTGTGGACGCTGGGCGGCGCCTTCTCGCCCACCGACGTCGCACGTTCCTCGCAGATCACGATCGTGCCGTGGATCATCGGCATGCTCGGCGGCTTCGTGCTGGCGATGGTCGTCTCGTTCACGTCGCGCAAGAAGATCCGCCCCGCGCTGATCTTCGGCTACGCGGCCTTCGAGGGCCTGTTCGTCGGCGGCATCTCGGCGTACTTCGAGTTCATCTGGCCCGGCATCGTCATGCAGGCGACCCTCGCCACGCTGTCGGTCGTGGGCGTCACGCTGGCGCTGTTCGCGAGCGGCAAGGTGCGCGCGAGCGCCCGCGCGACGAAGATCTTCATGGTCGCGATGATCGGCTACCTGGTCTTCGGCCTGCTGAACGTCGTGCTCATGATGTTCGGCGCAGCCGGAACCGGCGGCGCCTTCGGCCTCTACAGCAACGTCAAGATCGCCGGCATCCCGCTCGGCCTGATCATCGGCGTGCTGGTGGTCATCATGGCCGCTTACTCGCTGGTGCTCGACTTCGACCAGATCCAGCAGGGCGTCCGCAACGGCGCTCCCCGCGAGTTCGGCTGGCTCGGCGGCTTCGGCATCATGGTCACGGTCGTCTGGCTCTACGTCGAGATCCTTCGCATGATCGCGATCCTCCGCGGCAACAACTAGCGCGCGACGCATCCGCGCACGAAGGCCCGTCCGGCTCCCGCCGGGCGGGCCTTTCGCATGCCTCGGCATCCGCACGGGCCCGGCTTCCCGACCCCGCCCCCGGCCGTTCCGTACTCAGTCTGCGCGCGGCGGCATCCCGGTGTCGGCCGCGCCACCACCCGGGAGCGGTGTCGCAGAAACTCCGCCGAGACTGAATACGGAACATCGCACCCCGGCGTCATGGGCCGGCGATGCACCCCGCAACGACGGATGCCGGGACCGGGGGCACTCCCCGCGATCCCGGCATCCGGTCAGATCACTCCCACTCGATGGTCCCCGGGGGCTTCGACGTGACGTCGAGCACGACCCGGTTGACCTCGCGGACCTCGTTGGTGATGCGGTTGCTGATCTTGGACAGTACGTCGTAGGGCAGGCGCGTCCAGTCGGCGGTCATGGCGTCTTCGCTGGAGACGGGGCGCAACACGATCGGGTGCCCGTAGGTGCGGCCGTCGCCCTGCACGCCCACCGAGCGCACGTCGGCCAAGAGCACGACCGGGCACTGCCAGATCTCGCCGTCCAGGCCCGCCTTGGTCAGCTCCTCACGGGCGATGGCGTCGGCGTCACGCAGGATCTCGAGACGGTCAGCGGTGACCTCACCCACGATGCGGATGCCGAGGCCGGGCCCCGGAAAGGGCTGGCGACCGACGATCGCCTCGGGAAGGCCGAGCTCCCGGCCGATGGCGCGCACCTCGTCCTTGAAGAGGGTGCGCAGCGGCTCGACGAGCTCGAACTGCAGGTCCTCCGGAAGGCCACCGACGTTGTGGTGGCTCTTGATGTTCGCGGTGCCGGCTCCGCCGCCGGACTCGACCACGTCCGGGTACAGCGTCCCCTGCACGAGGAAGCGGATGGGCTCGCCCTCGGCGGCCGCTTCGGCGACCAGGTCGGCCTGCACCTTCTCGAAGGCGCGGATGAACTCGCGGCCGATGATCTTGCGCTTCTGCTCGGGGTCGCTGACACCGGCGAGCGCGTTCAGGAACGTCTCGCGCGCATCGACGGTGATCAGGCGCACGCCCGTGGAGGCGACGTAGTCGTTCTCGACCTGTTCGCGCTCGCCCTTGCGGAGCAGGCCATGGTCGACGAACACGGCGACGAGCTGGTCGCCGACGGCCTTGTGCACGAGCGCCGTCGATACGGCCGAGTCGACCCCGCCCGACAGCGCCGACAGCACGCGGCCGGAGCCGACCTGCGCGCGGATGCGATCGACCTGTTCGGCGATGACGTTGCCGCTGTTCCAGTCGGCGGCGAGCCCCGCCGCCTTGTGGAGGAAGTTGGTCAGGACGTCCTGGCCGTAGTCGGAGTGCTTGACCTCGGGGTGCCACTGCACGCCGTAGAAGCACTTCTCGGCGTTGCCGAACGCCGCCACCGGTGTCGCGGCCGTCGAGGCGAGCACCTCGAAACCGGCCGGTGCCGTGGCAACCTGGTCGCCGTGGCTCATCCAGACGTTCTGCTCGGCCGGCTGCCCGCCGAGGAGCACGCCGCCGTCGTTCACGATGACGGCATCCGTCGCTCCGTACTCGCGCAGGCCCGTGTTGGCGACCTCGCCGCCGAGCTGCTGAGCCATCACCTGGAAGCCGTAGCAGATGCCGAGCGTCGGCACGCCGAGCTGCAGCACGTCGGGGTCGAGGGAAGGCGCCCCGGGCTCGTAGACCGACGACGGACCGCCGGAGAGGATGATCGCGACGGGGTTCTTGGCCTCGACCTCGGCGGCGGTGACGGTGTGCGGCACGAGCTCGCTGTACACACCCGCCTCGCGCACCCGACGCGCGATGAGCTGCGCGTACTGGGCTCCGAAGTCGACGACGAGGACGGGACGCTGAGCGGTCTCGGTCTGGGTGGTCACCGGCTGCCTTCCGTGGCGGGGATCGGGGCGGAGGATTCGTCGGCTTCACGCTGGGCGAGGTAGGCCCGCACCTCGCGCGCGACGCGCGCCTCCATGAAGAACGACAGCAGCGGCACGATGCCGCCGAGTGCGAGCACGATGAAGCGCACGAAACCCCAGCGCATGAGGCTCCAGACGCGGAAGCACGCGAAGAGGTAGACGACGTAGAACCAGCCGTGCGCGATGAGGATGCCGGTGGAGAGGTTGATCGCTCCGCCGGTGAGGTCAGCGCCCCCGTCGAGGGCGACGGGGTGGAGCCACAGCGCGCCCCCGGAGCCGCCGGCGAACAGCTCGTAGCCGAATGCGTACTTCACGATCATCTCGGCGCACAGCGACAGGAGCATCACACCCGTGATCACCGAGGCGATCTGGTAGAACCTGAGCGCCCCGCGGATCGCCGGAAAACTGGCGAGTTTGGGCTGAGGCATGCCGTCAAGTCTAGTCGGCGTGGGCGGCCGCTCTGGCGGCTTGCGCCTCCTCCAGCGCCTCGACCTCCTTCTCCCACGCGTCGCGTGCGAGCCGGTACCACATGTAGAACGCGAAGCCCGCGAAGATGGCCCACTCGACGGCGTAGAAGATGTTCAGCCAGTTGACGCTGGAGCCCTCCGCCGGCGCGGGCGAGTCGATCGCGACGAGCCCGCCGACGAGGGGTTCGCCGGCGTCGGCGACGAGGTAGGAACGGTACACCGCCAGCTCGTCGGTGTCGTGCCACCAGCTCAGCAGCGCGGCCGGCGACATCCGCGTCATCTCGGTGGCCGCGGCCCCGCGTGGGGGTGCGACGGGCCCCTCGTCGGCGATCAGCCGACCTGTGAGGGTGAGCGCGCCGCCCGGGTCGGCGTTGAGGGTGGATGCCGCGGCATCCGCGACCGCCCGGTCGGCGCTCCAGCCGACCGCGACCGCCAGGGAGGTGGGGGTCGCCGCGTCGGTGCGGAACTGCCCGGTGACCCAGTACCCCTGCTGAGCGTCGTTGAAGCGCGAGGAGACGACGAGGAAATCGCCGGGGACGAAGGACCCGGAGACCTCGACACGCTGGCCGACGAGCGGCTCGGGCAGGTAGGCGCCGGGGGCGGTCACGTCGTCGATCGGGCGCACCTGTTCGGTGGCGCCGGGCGCCTGCGGCGAGGTGTCGATGGCGCGGCCCAGCTGCCACTGGCCGAGCCAGGCGAACATCGCCGCGACGACGAGGGCGAACACGAGCATGCCGAGCCACCAGGGGCGCAGCATGACTTCGCGCAGCGTGGGCGGGAACGGCTCCGCGGTCATCGACCTGCCATGTAGGGCGCGACGACGACCTCGACGCGCTGGAACTCCTTGAGGTCGGAGTATCCGGTGGTGGCCATCGACTTCTTCAGCGCGCCGATGAGGTTCGCGGTGCCGTCGGCGACGGGAGCGGGGCCGTAGAGGATCTCCTCCAGCGGGGCGACCTGTCCGACCTCGACGCGCTTGCCGCGCGGGAGCTTCGGGTGGTGCGCCTCGGGACCCCAGTGGTAGCCGCGGCCGGGCGCGTCGGTCGCGCGCGCGAGCGCGACGCCGAGCATGACGGCATCCGCGCCCATCGCGAGCGCCTTGACGATGTCTCCGGACGTGCCGACACCGCCGTCGGCGATGACGTGCACGTAGCGCCCGCCAGACTCGTCGAGGTAGTCGCGGCGCGCGCCGGCGACATCGGCGACGGCCGTCGCCATCGGCGCATGGATGCCGAGGGTCGCGCGAGTGGTCGAGGCCGCTCCCCCGCCGAACCCGACGAGCACACCGGCCGCTCCGGTGCGCATGAGGTGCAGCGCCGCGGTGTAGGTGGAGGCGCCACCGACGATGACGGGCACGTCGAGGTCGTAGATGAACTTCTTGAGGTTCAGGGGCGCATCGACGCTGGAGACGTGCTCGGCCGACACCGTGGTCCCGCGGATGACGAAGAGGTCGACGCCGGCGGCGACGACGGTCTCGTACAGCTCCTGCGTGCGCTGTGGGGTGAGCGATCCGGCGACCGTGACCCCCGCCTCGCGGACCTCGGCGAGGCGGTCTCGCACCAGCTCGGGCTTGATCGGCTCGGTGTACAGCTCCTGCATGCGGCGCGTCGCCTCGGATGCCGGCAGCGACGCGATCTCGGCGAGCAGCGGCTCGGGGTCGTCGTAGCGTGTCCACACGCCCTCGAGGTCGAGCACGCCCAGCCCGCCGAGCTGGCCGAGCATGACGGCGGTGCGCGGACTCATGACGGAGTCCATCGGCGCGCCCAGCACCGGGATCTCGAAGCCGAAGGCATCGATCGACCAGGCGGTCGACACGTCTTCGGGGTTGCGGGTGCGCCGCGAAGGCACGACCGCGATGTCGTCGAACGCGTAGGCACGGCGGGCGCGCTTGGCGCGGCCGAGCTCGATCTCCATGGTCACCCCCTCAGCCTACTCGCGGTGCCCGCCCTCACCCCGCGACGCCCACACGGCAGGATGGGAGCACCGGGAGAAGGGATGCCATGTCGGAACGTATCATCGTCGTGGGCGGCGGGGTCATGGGACTCGCGACGGCGTGGCAGCTCGTGCGCCGCGGCGAGCGCCCGATCGTGCTGGAGCGGTTCGCCCGCGGCCACCACGAGGGCGCCTCGCACGGCGAGACCCGCAACTTCAACAATGCGTACGGCGACGCCCACTACCTCGACCTGCTGGTCCGCGCGCGCGAAGGCTGGGATGCGCTCGGCGAGGTGGAGGGCGAACCTCTGCTGCGGTTGCACGGCCTCGTCTCCCACGGCTCGGGCATGGCGCTCGGCAGTGCGACGGCGCGCGGTCTGCCGACGATCGCGAGCGAGCTGGCTTCGCGCGGCATCCCGGCGGAGATCCTCGACGGCGCCGCGGCCGGCCGGCGCTGGCCGGGGATGCGCTTCGAGGAGACCGTCCTGTTCTCCCCCGACGCCGGCGTCGCCCGGGCGGCGGCGGCCCTGCGCGAGCTCGAGCGCCGCATCGTCGGCGGGGGCGGCGAGGTGCGGTGGAACACGCGTGTGCGTGCGGTCGCTGCCGATGCCGACGGGGCGAGCGTGGTGACGGATGCCGAGACGCTTCGCGCCGACGCGGTCGTCGTGACCGTCGGCGCCTGGACCTCCGGACTGCTCGCGGACCTCGGCATCCCTCTTCCGCCGCTGCGGGTGACGGAGGAGACCCCGGCGCATTTCACGGCGACCATCGCAGGGCCCTGGCCATCGTTCAACCACTTCGTCGCTCCGGGCTCGCAGCCGGCGAACGTCTACGGCATGCCGACACCGGGCGAGGGCGTGAAGGTCGGCTTCCACGGCATCGGCGACGAGATCGATCCCGACCGGCGCCCGCACCTCCCGGTGCTCCAGCGCGAGCTGCGCGACTACGTCCGCGAGTGGTTTCCCGGCCTCGACGCCGACACGGCCGTCCCGATCTCCTGCACCTACACGACGACGCCGACCGAGGCGTTCGTGCTCGACCGGGTCGGACCGCTCGTGGTGGGCGCCGGGTTCTCGGGGCAGGGCTTCAAGTTCGCCCCGGGCGTGGGCGCCACCCTCGCCGATCTGGTGCTCGATGCCGACGCCCGCGCCGCGGAGCCGTTCCGCCTGCCGCGCGGGTGACCGGTCGCTCGGGTACGCCGCGCGGGTGCGGCGCTATCGCGCCCGCGCCACCCGCGCCTCGTCCCAGACCGGCTCATCGGACTCCACGACCCGCCCGTCGGCGCCGAAGCCCAGGAAGCGGTCGAAGGAGCGCGCGAACCAGCGGTCGTGCGTGACCGCCAGCACCGTGCCCTCGAATCGTCCGAGGGCCTCTTCGAGGGCCTCCGCCGAGACGAGGTCGAGGTTGTCGGTCGGCTCATCCAGCAGCAGCAGCGTCGCACCCGACAGCTCCAGCAGCAGCACCTGGAAGCGCGCCTGCTGCCCGCCCGACAGGGTGTCGAAGCTCTGCTCGGCCTGACGGACCAGGCCGTAGCGGTCGAGGGCGGAGCTTGCGGCCTCCCTCGGCATCCCGGCTCTGCGGTCGTCGCCGCGATGGAGGATGTCGAGCAGCGAACGTCCGGCGTACTCGGGGTGGCGGTGCGTCTGGGCGAACCACCCGGGCCGCACACGGGCGCCGAGCACCGCGCGCCCGCTGTGGGCGACCGGCTCGAGCGCGACGCCGACTTCGGTGACGTGCCCGAGGAGGGCGTCGGGGTCGGTGCCGCCGCGAGCCAGCAGCCGCAGGAAGTGGGACTTGCCCGACCCGTTCGAGCCGAGCACGGCGATGCGATCGCCGAACCAGACCTCCAGGTCGAACGGCTTCATCAGGCCGGTCAGCTCCAGGCGTTCCGCGACGACGGCGCGCTTGCCGGTGCGCGCGCCGCGCAGGCGCAGGTCGAGGTTCTGCGCGGGGGGACGTTCCTCGGGCGGGCCGGCGTCTTCGAAACGTCGGAGCCGCGTCTGGGCGGCGCGGTACCGTGAGGCGAACTCGTCGCTGGCGGCTGCCTTCGCCTTCATGTCGGCGACGAACCGCTGCAGTTTGAGGTGCTGCTCGTCCCAGCGGCGGCGCAGCTCGTCGAGTCGGGCCATCCGGTCTTCGCGCGCGGCGTGGTAGCCGTCGAAGCCGCCGCCGTGCACCCAGGCGCTGCTGCCGGCTCCGCCCGGTTCCAGCGTCACGATCCGGTCGGCGGCACGGGCGAGCAGCTCGCGGTCGTGGGAGACGAGCAGCACGGTCTTCGGGGTCTCGCGCAGACGCTCTTCGAGCCAGCGCTTGCCGGGCACATCGAGGTAGTTGTCGGGTTCGTCGAGCAGCAGCACCTCGTCGGGTCCGCGCAGCAGGGCTTCGAGTGCGAGACGTTTCTGCTCGCCGCCCGAGAGGCTGGTCAGCTCGCGGAAGCGGGCGCGGGCGAAGGGGATGCCGAGAGCGGCGATCGTGCAGGTGTCCCAGACGGTCTCGTACTCGTAGCCGCCCGCCTCGGCGTAATCTGCCAGCGCGCTCGCGTAGCGCATCTGCGTGTCGAGGTCGTCGCGGTCGATGATGGCGGCCTCGGCATCCTCGAGCTCGCGTGCTGCCGCGCCCACGCGCGCGGGGGCGACCGAGACCAGGAGGTCGTGGACGGACTGCTCCGCCGTGCCGTGACCGACGAACTGGTCCATGACGCCGAGTCCGCCGTCGATCGTGAAGACGCCCGACGGCGGGGCGAGCTCACCGCGGATGAGACGCAGGAGCGTGGTCTTGCCGGCCCCGTTGGGGCCGATGAGGGCCGTCGTCTTGCCGTCGGCGACCCGGAACGTCACCTCGTCGAGCAGGGGGCGCCCGTCCGGCAGCACGAAGGAGACGGCGGCGATGTCGATGTAGCCCACGGCGGGTCCTTCCGCCCTCGCCGCGGTGCGGGCGCAGAGCCGACCAGCCTAACCGTTCTCGCCCCGACCGCGCGAACCGGGCCGACCGGCTCCGATGCGAGCCCGGTTCACGAACCCCGCAGAATGTGACGAACTCCGCACCCGATAACGCGAATGGATGCGGAGTTCGTGCGAATCTGCGGGGTTCGTGACCCCGCGCATGCCGCAGCCGAGCCGATCCCGGCGCCAGCGCTACCGCGCGGGCGCGGCGTGCAGGCCCGCGGCCAGCGCCCGGCGAATCGCGCGCTCGACGGCGGCCGCGTCGTGCACGACCTGGGCGTAGGAGAAGCGGAGCACGGTGTAGCCGCGCACACGCAGCTCGACGTCGTGGGAGATGTCCTTCGACCGCTGCGTGGACGACGAGTGATGCGCCCAGCCGTCGATCTGGATGACGAGCCACTCGCCGACCAGAACGTCGACCGGTCTGCCCGCGAGATACACCTGCTGGCGCACGCGGACGCGCAGCCGCCGCAACGGACGACACACCAGCACCTCAAGACCGGAGTCAGCCAGCCCCGTGATCTCCGCGGCGAGCGCCGTCGCCACACGTGACGGCCAGCGGATCGCGCGCAGCGCCTCCGGCGCCAGGCGCTCGACGCCGGCGGCCGACTCCCAGAGCACGATCGCCTGCTCCGGCGGCACGCACACGGCGATGTGTGCGAGCGCATCCTCGACGGTTGCCACGAGCGAGCGCCCGAGGGGCGCGACCGGCTGTGTCCAGTGCGCGACGCCGTCCCAGGCGGCACGGGGCCCCGTCGACCCCGGCGGGAAATGCAGGTGCAGCTCGGTCTCGATCCCCTCGGGCATCCACCACCCTCGCTGACGCGCGAACGTGGTGCAGGTCATCCTCCCGCCCCACCGTGCGGCCTCGCGCAGCTCGGTGGCCGCGTGGCGACCGACGAACCACGCACGACGAAAGAGCTCGGCCGCTCCCGACCGCACCGCCGCGCGGAGCTGCTCGGCGCTGTACCCCTCACCCCGCAGCTGCTGACGGTGCTCCGCCGTGCCGCGGAGACGGTCCGAGATGGGCACGAGCTGCATACCGGCATCCTGACCGGCTCTCGCGCCCGACCGGGCGCCGCAGGCTCCATCTGTTGCGAGAAGCCTCACGACGGCGGTTGGGGAGGAGTTCACGAACCCCGCAGAATGTGACGAACTCCGCACCCGATAACGCGAATGGATGCGGAGTTCGTGCGAATCTGCGGAGTTCGTGACACCACGGATGCGGCGGCCGCGGATGCGGCGGGCCGCGCTCAGCGCTTGTAGTTGGGCGCCTCGACCACGATCTGCACGTCGTGGGGGTGGCTCTCCTTGAGCCCGGCCGCCGTGATGCGGACGAACTTGCCGCGGGCCTTGAGCTCCTCGATCGTGCGCGCACCGACGTAGAACATCGACTGGCGCAGGCCGCCGACGAGCTGGTACGCCACCGCCGAGACGGGTCCGCGGTAGGCGACCTGCCCCTCGATGCCCTCGGGGATCAGCTTGTCGTCGCTCGGGATATCGGCCTGGAAGTAGCGGTCCTTCGAGTACGAGGTCTTCTTGCCGCGCGTCTGCATGGCCCCGAGCGAGCCCATGCCGCGGTAGAGCTTGAACTGCTTGCCGCCCTGGAAGACGATCTCGCCCGGCGACTCGTCGGTGCCGGCCAGGAGCGATCCCAGCATGACGGTGTCGGCACCGGCGACGAGAGCCTTCGCGATGTCGCCGGAGTACTGCAGGCCGCCGTCGGCGATGACGGGGATGCCGGCCTCGCGCGCGGCCTGGTAGGCCTCCCAGATCGCGGTCACCTGAGGAACGCCCACGCCTGCGACGATGCGCGTCGTGCAGATCGAGCCCGGGCCGACGCCGACCTTGACGGCATCCACCCCGGCGTCGATGAGCGCCTGGGCACCCTCACGGGTGGCGACGTTGCCGCCGATGACGTCGATGTGCGCGAACGACTCGTCGGCCTTGAGGCGACGGACCATGTCGATGACGCCCTGGGACTGCCCGTTGGCGGTGTCGACGACGATGACGTCCACACCCGCGTCGCGGAGGGCCTCGGCGCGTTCCCAGGCGTCGCCGAAGAAGCCGATGGCCGCACCGACGCGCAAGCGTCCCTGGTCGTCCTTCGTGGCGAGCGGGTACTTCTCGCTCTTGTCGAAGTCCTTGATCGTGATGAGACCGGCGAGCTTGCCGTCGTCGTCGATGAGCGGCAGCTTCTCGACGCGGTGCTGCGCGAACAGGGCGATGACCTCGTTGGCGCCGATGCCGACGCGCCCGGTCACGAGGCCCTCGCTCGTCATGACGTCGCGCACCTTGGTCGTCTGGCGTTCGAAACCCGAGACGAAGCGCATGTCGCGGTTGGTGATGATGCCGAGGAGGCGCCCGTCCTCGTCCACGACGGGAAGGCCCGAGATGCGGTACTGGCCGCACAGCGTGTCGACCTCCTCGATCGTCGCGTCGGGCGTCGTCGTGATCGGGTCGGTGATCATGCCCGACTCGCTGCGCTTGACCTGGTCGACCATCGCAGCCTGCTCGGCGATCGCGAGGTTGCGGTGCAGGATGCCGAGGCCGCCCTCGCGAGCCATCGCGATGGCCATCCGCGTCTCGCTGACGGTGTCCATCGCCGCCGACAGCAGCGGGGTCGCGACCGTGATGCGGCGGGTGACACGCGACGACGTGTCGGCCTCGGAGGGGATGACGTCGGTGTGGCCGGGCAGCAGGAGCACGTCGTCATAGGTCAATCCGACGAAACCGAACGGGTCGTTGTGCTCCACGTGCTCTCCTGTGTCTGGCATGTGCGTCGCGCGCGGCTCGCGTGTGTCTCGCGCGCGCGAAGGGCGGGTGTACCGATTGTAAGGCGCGGCGACCTCCGCGCATTCCGCCGATACTCCCGGCTCATCCGGTTCCGCCGTGCGCGCCACATCTCGATACGTGCACGTGAACGTTTCGCCTCTTGACGCGGGGCGGCATCTGAGGGAGCGTTTCTCCACGCGACGATGCGCACCCCGACGAAGCTCCAACGACGAAGCGGCGACGTTCTTGTGCGAAACACGCGCGACACATCAGGGTCGTAGCCTCGACCCACCAACGAGCGACCGTCCGGATGGCCGCCGTCGATTTCAGAGTGGAGTGCCATGCTCGTGTCCTCAGCGAGACTCGAGGTCCATCCGCGACGACGTGTCGCCCTCCTCGTCTCCCTTGTGTTCGCCGCGATCACGTTGCTGGCGGTGCTCCTGCCGGCGCAACCCGCCGCGGCCGCCTCGCCCTCGTGCTCGGCCGACGCGTCGACCGCGTGCGTGCAGGGCACGATCCGCCAGAGCGACGGTTCTCCGGCGGTCGGCGTGGGATTGACGATCTCCGGCCCCGGCGCCGGGGCCAGCCCGACCACGACGACCGACAGCGCCGGGCGGTGGGTGTTCGCCGTGACGAAGGACGGCACCTACACCGTGAAGGTGGATGCCGCGACCCTCGCCCAGGGCCAGTACCTTGACGGCGCAGACTCGCGCGAGGTCAGCGTGACGCTGCACTCCGACGTCTCCGCGATCTTCAAGCTCTCCGACAGCCCCGACGGCGCCGCCGCCAGCGCGAGCGCGTTCGACTGGCCGCGGTTCTGGCAGCAGGCGGTGCAGGGCGTCCGTCTCGGCCTGCTCCTGGCCCTCGCCTCGCTCGGGCTGTCGCTCATCTTCGGCACGACGGGCCTCAGCAACTTCGCCCACGGCGAGCTCGTCACCATCGGCGGCGTGCTCGCCTGGTTCCTCACCTCGCTCACCGGCAACCTCTGGCTCGGCGGCGGCCTCGCCGTCGTCGTCATGGCGGCGCTGGGATGGGTGCAGGATGCCGGGCTGTGGAAGCCGCTGCGCCGACGCCGGCTGAGTCTGACCCAGATGATGATCGTGTCGATCGGTCTGTCGATCGCCCTGCAGTACGTCGTGCAGCTGTGGATCGGCGCGGGAACGGTGCGCATCGACAAGTCGAACCCCACCACCGTGACCATCTTCGGCGTCACCCTGACCATCCAGTCGTACGTCGCGATGGGGATCGCGATCGTCGCCATCGCGGCGGTCGGGCTCGGCCTGATGTACACGCGCTTCGGCCGCGCCACCCGCGCGGTCTCCGACAACCCGGCGCTGGCCTCGGCATCCGGCATCGACGTCGACAAGGTGATCCGTGGCGTGTGGATCCTCGCCTCGGGCCTCGCGGGCTTGGCCGGCGTGCTGCTCGGCCTCGTGCTCAACGGCATCGGCTGGGAGACCGGCGGCCAACTGCTGCTGCTGCTGTTCGCTGCCGTCACCCTCGGCGGGCTCGGCACCGCATTCGGCGCGTTCGCCGGCGCGATGGTCATCGGCCTCATCGTCGAACTCACGAACATCTGGCTGCCGGGCGATCTGAAGTACGCCACGGCGCTCGCACTGCTCATCGTCATCCTGCTGTTCCGGCCGCAGGGCATCTTCGGCCGCGCCGAGCGAGTCGGCTAAGGAGAGGGCCATGGACTTCTGGATCACGCTGCTGCAGCAGCTCACCGAGACCGCGATCGCGCCGATCACCGCCGCGTACGTCATCGCGGCGATCGGCCTCAACATCCACTTCGGGTACACGGGGCTCATGAACATGGGGCAGGCGGGCTTCATGCTCCTTGGCGCCTACGGGTTCGCCATCACCGTCATCAACGGCGGCGGCTTCTGGTTGGGGGTTCTCGTCGCGATCGTGGCGTGTGTCGTCTTCGCCTTCGTACTCGGCATCCCGACCCTGCGACTGCGCGGCGACTACCTCGCGATCGTCACGATCTGTGCGGCCGAGATCGTGCGCATGGTCGGACGCCTGTCCGCCCTCGCCGACGTGACCGGCGGGTCGACGGGCCTCGTCGGACCCGAATACCGCGGGGCGTTCACGAGCCTGTCGATCCTGCCTCCGGGCACCACGCAGATCCTGTGGTTCTCCTACCCCAACACCGACCCGGGGTCGGGCAACGACTGGTGGACGCGCCTGGTCGCGTGGGCCCTCGTCGCCGTCGCCCTGCTGTTCACCTGGCTGGCCATGCGCAGCCCGTGGGGTCGTGTGCTCAAGGGCATCCGCGAGGACGAGGACGCCGTACGCAGCCTCGGCAAGAGCTCGTACTCCTACAAGATGCAGGCGCTCATCATCGGCGGTGTGCTCGGCGGCATCGCCGGCATCCTGGTGGTGCTGCCGGCCTCCGTCCAGCCCGACGGCTTCGGCCGTCCGCTGACGTTCAACCTGTGGACGATCATGCTGCTGGGCGGCGCCGCCACGATCTTCGGCCCCCTGCTGGGCTCGATCATCTTCTTCGTCGTGCGCATCGCCATCGTGCAGATCGCGGGCGAGTACATCCCGTCCTCGATCCTCAACACGCAGCAGACGCAGTGGCTGTCGTGGGTGCTGATCGGTGTCGCCCTCATGCTGCTGGTGATCTTCCGACCACAGGGCATCCTCGGCAATAAGAAGGAGTTGAGCTTCAATGCCTGACCAGACCGCCGACCGCGCCGTTCCGGTCTCGCACGAGCCCGGCGCGATCACACAGGCCATCCGCTCCACACTGCTGAACGTCGCGGAGACCCCCGGTTCGGCCAAGCCCGATCCCATCCTCGTGGTCGACAACATCGAGCGCCGCTTCGGCGGGATGACAGCCGTCAACGTGGGCCACCTCGAGGTGCAGCGCGGCGCGATCACCGCGTTGATCGGTCCGAACGGCGCCGGCAAGACCACGTTCTTCAACCTCATCACCGGCTTCGACAAGCCGTCGTCGGCGAAGAAGCTCTTCGGGGGGCCTTCACCGGCCGAGGCTGCCAAGTGGTCGTTCGACGGGCGCACGCTCGGCAACACCGCGGCATCCAAGGTGGCCCGCGCCGGCATGGTGCGCACGTTCCAGCTGACGAAGGCGCTGTCGCGCATGACGGTGCTGGACAACATGCTGATCGGCGCGAAGGACAACCCCGGCGAGAACCTGGCCGTCGGCCTCATCAAGCCGCTCTGGGGCGGCGCCGAGAAGGCGAACATCGCCAAGGCCGAGGAGCTGCTGCAGCGCTTCAAGCTCGACACCAAGCGCGACGACATGGCCGGAAGCCTCTCGGGCGGGCAGAAGAAGCTCCTCGAGATGGCGCGGGCGCTCATGAGCGATCCGAAGATGATCATGCTCGACGAGCCCATGGCCGGCGTCAACCCCGCGCTGACGCAGAGCCTGCTCGAGCACATCCAGGCGCTGCGCAACGACGGCACGACCGTGCTGTTCGTCGAGCACGACATGCACATGGTGCGCCACATCTCCGACTGGGTCGTCGTCATGGCCCAGGGCGAGGTGGTCGCCGAGGGCGATCCGGAGCGCGTCATGAAGAACCCGGCCGTGATCGACGCCTACCTGGGCGCCTATCACGACACCGATCTCGGCGACGATGCCGCCGTCAACACGGGCCTCATCACCCAGATCGAGGCCGAGGTCGAAGCCGAGGCCGAGCAGGAGGACGACCACAAATGAGCATGCCATCCGCCGCTGCGGCGCCCGAGGCGCCGACGGCGACGCCCGTCGTCAAAGCCGACAGCCTCGTCGCCGGGTATCTGCCGGGCGTCAACATCCTCAACGACTGCACGCTGGAGGCGTTTCCCGGTGAGCTCGTCGGGATCATCGGTCCCAACGGTGCCGGCAAGTCGACGCTGCTGAAGGCTCTCTTCGGGCTGGTGAACGTCCGCTCCGGCGCCGTCACGCTGGAGGGCGAGGACATCACCAACCAGAAGGCCAACCAGCTGGTGCAGGCGGGGATCGGCTTCGTTCCCCAGACGAACAACGTCTTTCCCTCCCTGACGATCGAGGAGAACATGCAGATGGGCATGTTCTTGCGGCCCAAGGAGTTCCAGAGCCGCGTCGCCGAGATCTGGGAGCTCTTTCCCGTGCTGGGCGAGCGTCGCAAGCAGCGCGCCGGATCGCTCTCCGGCGGCGAGCGCCAGTCGGTCGCCATGGCCCGCGCCCTCATGATGAAGCCGAAGGTGCTGCTGCTGGACGAGCCCAGCGCGGGCCTGTCCCCCGTTCGCCAGGACGAGACGTTCATCCGCACGCGGGAGATCAACAAGACCGGTGTGACCATCATCATGGTGGAGCAGAACGCCCGCCGCTGCCTGCAGATCTGCGACCGCGCGTACGTCCTCGACCAGGGCCGCAACGCCTACGAGGGCGCGGGACGCGAACTCGCGAAGGACCCGAAGGTCATCGAGCTGTACCTCGGCACGCTCGCCGCGGATGTCGAGGCGTCGCACTCGGACTGACCGCTCGAGGGAAAGAAGGGGCTCGCCGCCACGGCGAGGCCCTTCTGCGTGAGTGCGCAGCGCGCGTCGGCCCGACCCCTGGGTCGAGAGCTGATGCGGAGGAGCGCAACGGATGCGGATGCGGGGGCGGCGCGGCATCCGCATCCGTTGTCCCTATCCGCATCCGTTGAGGGTGAGGTTGCGGGCTCAAGCGGCTCGCGAGGGCACGAAAGAAGGGGCGGATGCCGCGGCATCCGCCCCTTCTTTCGTGCGGGTGTCAGTTCACGGAGCCCTGGATGGACTTCTGGAAGACGGGAGTGTTGTTGGTGTCGAACTTATAGATGCCGATGTAGGCGCTCGACGGGTCGTTCTGGGAGTTGAAGGGACCGATGCCCGCCTTGCCCGTGTACGTGATGTCCTTGCCGCTCTTGATGAGCGCGAGGCACGAGGCGTAGTCGGAGCACTTCTCACCGTTGGTGGTGCCCGAGACCGCGGCGAGGTTCGCCTGGATCGTCGGACCGTCGGTGCCCTTGCCCTTCTCGGCAGCCAGTGCGGCGAGCACGATGGCGTCGTAGGACTCGGGAGCGTAGGAGAAGTCCTTCAGGTCGGCGTTCGCGCTCTTCTTGTAGAAGTCCACGAGGCGCTGCTTGAACTCGGGGTCGGGCTGGGCGCCGGGAATGGTGCCCTGGGCGCCGTTGAGCGTGCCCGCCTCGAAGTCCTTGCTGTAATCGGCCGTGTTGCCGTCGACGAGGTAGGTCTTCGACAGGTCGAAGCCCTGAGCCTTGAGCTCGGGGACGATCTGCTTGGTCTCGTCGAAGGCGAGGATCACGATCGCGTCGGGCTTGGCGGCCAGAGCCGCCGACACCTCGGACGAGAACGTCTTCTGACCGGGAGCGAACTCCTGACCCTTGCCCTTGGCGCCGTAGACGACTTCGCCTCCCGCCTTGGTGACGGTCTCTTCGACGACATCGCGCAGGCCGGTGCCGTAGGCGTCGTTGAAGACGATGAAAGCGACCTTCTGGACGCCGTCACCGATGACGAGGTTGCCCAGCGCCGAACCCTGCACCGTGTCCGGCGGAGCGGTGCGGAAGTAGTAGCTGGAGTAACCCGACAGCTCGGTCGCGGTGTTGGCGGGTGAGATCTGCACCTTGCACTTCGAGACGATGGTGTCGACGAAGTTGAGGCTGACGCTCGAGGACTCGGCACCGAGCACGACCTGCGCGTCGGAGGAGGCGATCTGGGCGGCGGAGGCGGTGGAGACCGACAGGTCGGACGAGGCGCCGGAGTCGGTGATCGGGGCGACCTTGATGGGCTGACCGAGCACGCCGCCGGCGGCGTCGATGTCTTCGACGGCCAGGCCGTAGCCGGCCTCGGCGGGCGGGTTGAGGTAGGCCAGCGAGCCGGTCTGCGGCAGGATCGTCGCGAGCGTGAACGGTCCGGTCGAGGGCGTGCCGGGCTTGCAGGCGGCGGCAGGGTCCGCCGACCCCGTCGAGGTTGCCGTGGGAGCCGTCGTGGCGGCGCCCCCACCCGAGCTCGAACACCCTGCGAGGGCGAGCGACGCAGCGCCCGCGAGCGCAAACGCGGCGATGAGCGCCTTGTTGCGATGAACCATGGGTTCTTCCCTTTCTTCGATGACATCGCGCGGCGCACGGGCTCCGCGGTCTGGCTTGAACGCTAAACCTGCTGTGTCACCAGGATGTTTCGCGCACGCATCGAAGAAAAGCACCGCGACGCAATCGTTATGAACCTCGCCGTGCGCGCGGGAGCACCGCCGGGAGGGTCTCAGACCAGATCGGCGACGTCGGAGATGCTCCGGGCCCGCCGCGACGACACCACGGAATCGACGCTCAGCACGACCAGCGCGACCCACACCAGCGCGAACCCGATCCAGCGTTCGAGCGGCATCGGCTCGTGCAGGATCCACGCGCCGGTGATGAACTGCAGGATGGGGGCCACGAACTGCAGCAAGCCGATCACGGTGAGCGGCGCCCGTCGCGCACCCGCGGCGAACAGCAGCAGCGGAACAGCGGTGACGACGCCGGCAAGGGTGACGAGAACGGTGTGCCCGGCGCCCTGGGTGCCGAAGACGAGGCCGGTGGTGGCGGCGACCACGACCAGCTGGATGAGGGCGATCGGGGTGAGCCAGAGAGATTCCAGGGTGAGGCCGCTGATCGCATCGACCCGAGGACCGATCTGCTTCTTCACGAGACCGTAGGTGCCGAAGCTCGCCGCCAGGGTCAGCGCGATCCAGGGGAACGATCCGTAGGCGACGATGATGACGATCACGGCCAGGCCCGCGAACCCGATCGCGATCCACTGCGCCAGCCGCAGACGCTCCTTCAGCACGATCACGCCCAGCAGCACGGTCACGATCGGGTTGATGAAGTACCCGAGGCTCCCCTCGATGACGTGCCCGGTGAGGATGCCGATGAGGAACACCTGCCAGTTCACGTAGATCAGCAGGCCCGCGACGATCGTCCAGAACACGAGCCGCCGATCGCGCAGGATCGCGAAGAGCTTGCCCCACGTGCGGGTGACGGTGAGCAGGACCGCGCAGAACGCGAGGGAGAAGAGAATGCGCCAGACGACGATCTCCCACGGCCCGATGGGCGCCAGCAGCAGGAAGTAGAGGGGCATGAAGCCCCAGAGGAAGTACGCCGCGAAGGCGTAGATCCCCCCGCGCCGCTCTTCACGTGCGGTCTCGGCGGGTGTCATGAGAGAAAGCCTACGACGGTCGTGACATGTTCGGACCGACGGATGCCGCGGCATCCTGCCATTGCTGGTCGCTGTTCCGCCAATCCGGTTAACGACGATGGCCCCCGGGATATCCCGGGGGCCATCGTCGAATGCGATCGTCAGCGGACGACGACCGCCAGAACGTCACGGGCCGACAGGACGAGGAACTCGTCGCCGCCGAACTTCACCTCGGTGCCGCCGTACTTGCTGTAGATGACGCGGTCGCCGACGGCGACGTCGAGCGGCACGCGGTTGCCGTTGTCGTCGATGCGGCCGGGGCCCACGGCCACGACCTCGCCCTCCTGGGGCTTCTCCTTGGCGGTGTCAGGGATGACGAGGCCACTGGACGTGACCTGCTCAGCCTCGACCTGCTTGATGACGATGCGGTCCTCGAGCGGCTTGATGGAAACCGACACGGTCTACCTCTTTCTTGCTGGGCGTGATGCTTCAAGACTCGTTAGCACCCACAGGGGTGGAGTGCTAACAGAAGTCTAGAGCGCGGCTGGCACTCGTGCAACGCGAGTGCCAGTTCTGCGCCACAGAAGGCCCACTGTCATATGAATCATCTTTCACCTAGCATCGGACCTGCGCTCCCTGGACCGGGACGACCGGGCAACGGTGCCCGGACGATGGCGGGGGCGGGATCGGAGTCGACCGATGACCATTTCCGACCTCACGACACATCGCCACCCTCTCGCCGGCGGCACTCTCGCCGGCCGAACTCGGCGCCGGCGCGCGATCGCCGCCGCCCTGACCGCGACAGCCCTGGCCGTCGGCGCCCTGCTGTCCGCACCGACCGTCGCCCCCGCCGCGGCGGCGACAGGGTCGTGGACGACCGAATCGATCGCCGGCATGAGCGTGCGGCTGTACACGCCGGCCCGCGCCGCGACACTGGGCACCGGCCGCGCGCTGATGGTCAGCCTGCACGGGTGTGTGCAGACGGCGTCGACGCTGCAGACCGCCGGCAACTGGGCCGCGACGGCGGAGGAGTACGGCATGGTCGTCGCCCTCCCCGACGCTCCCGGCGGCGGTGTGGTGCTCGGCTGCTGGGACTACTACGACAGCAACCACTCGCGCATCTCCCCCGCCCGCCACGACGACAACCTGCTCGCGCTGGTCTCGGCACTCACCGACCGCACCTCACTCGGCATCGATCGGGCGCAGGTGTATCTCTCGGGCCTGTCCTCCGGCGGCGGCGAGACCATGGTGATGGGGTGCCTCGCCCCCGACGTGTTCGCGGGCATCGGCATCAACGCCGGACCCACCGTCGGCACCACGTCGGGACAGATCGGCAGCGTCGCCGTCTCGCAGGCCCAGGGCACGGCGACCTGCCGGAACTTCGCCGGCTCGGCATCCGCGTCGTTCTCGAGCCAGCTCACCTCGGTGATCTACGGATCCAACGACACGACGGTGGCGACGGGCTACAACACCCTCAACGCTCAGATCATGGCGGGCATCTACGGCGCCGGGGCGACGTCGACGTTCTCGCTGGCAGGGCTGGCCGGCACCAACACGGCGGGATCCGGCACGCTCTACGCGGATGCCGCGGGCCCGCGCGTCTCGCTCATCCAGAACACCGGCCTCGGGCACAATTGGCCGGCCGGCGGCGGACCGGGCGGCTCGTACGTGTCGACGAACAGCATCGACTACCCCGCGTACGTGACGGGCTTCTTCTTCGCGCACAACCGGCGCGTCGACCGTTCGGCGACCCCGACCCCGACTCCGACGGTCACCCCGACGCCGACCGCCACGCCGACGGCGAGCCCCAGCCCGACGCCGACCGCACCGGGCGCGACGTGCGTGACGACCACCAATGCCGCCCACAAGGCGGCGGGCCGGGCGACCAGCTACGGCGTCAACCCCTACAACCCGTACTACGCGGTGGGCAGTCTCGACTACCTCGGGCAGGGCGATGCGACGGTCACGAGCCTGCAGCAGACGACGGCGTCGCGCTGGACGAAGGTGAGCGGGTGCTGACCCGCCCCGCATAGGCTGGCCGGATGGAACGCGCCGAGCTCACCGCCCTGCTCACCTCCGAGGGGCTGCGGCTGGTCGATGAGCTCGGCGCGATCGACTCCTCCGATGAGGTGGCGCGCACCGTGTCGCGGTTGCGGGCGCAGGGCCTGTCACCCGAACTCGTTTCCGCCGCCGTCGGACAGGCGCGGCTGCGGACGCGCGCGCGGGCGAAGTTCGGCGCGTTCGCCGACCGGATGCTGTTCACGCGCGCGGGCCTCGAACAGGCCACGCGCCTGTCGGTGGGCGCGCGCCACGCGGGCCGGTTCCGCGACGCCGGCGTGCACCGCGTCGCCGACCTCGGCTGCGGCATCGGCGGCGATGCGCTCGCCTTCGCCGGGATCGGCGTCGACGTGCTGGCCGTCGACGCCGACGAGACCACCGCCGCGCTCGCCGCGTACAACCTCGCCGCGTTCGGCGACACCGCGACGGTGCGCCATGCCCGCGCCGAGGACGTCGCACTCGACGGCGTCGACGCGGTGTGGCTCGATCCGGCCCGACGTACGGCCGGCCACACCGAGACCGCGCGGGTCGCCGCCGGCGACTGGTCGCCGTCGCTGGAATGGGTCTTCGCTCTCGCGGAGCGGATGCCCGCGGGCATCAAGCTCGGACCGGCGTTCGACCGGGCGCGGATCCCGGAGGCTGCGGAGGCGCAGTGGATCAGCGTCGACGGGTCGACCATCGAGCTCGTCGTCTGGACCGGAAAGCTCGCCCGCGCCGGTGTCCGCCGCTCGGCGCTCGTCGTCCGCTCCGACCGCGCGGCCGAACTGACGGCGCCCTCCGACGCCGAGGATGCCGAGGTCCGACCCTTGGGCGCTTTCGTCCACGAGCCGGAGGGCGCCGTCATCCGCGCACGCCTGATCGGCGAGGTGGCCCGCCGCCTCGACGCCGGAATGCTCGCCCCCGGCATCGCCTATCTGACCTCCGATACCGAGATCACGAGCCCCTTCGTGCAGTCCTTCCGCGTCCTCGAGGAGCTGCCCACCGATCTGAAGGCGCTCCGGCAGGCGCTCCGGGAGCGGGAGATCGGCACGCTGGAGATCAAGAAGCGCGGCGTCGATGTCGACCCCGCGACATTCCGCACCCAACTGAAGCTGAAGGGTCCGCGCACCGCGACGCTCATCCTCACGCGCGCGGGAACCTCGCGCATCGCCCTGCTCGCCGAGCGCGTCACCGGCTGACGCGCATCGCGTCGGCGCGGCGCGCCCGCTCAGCCGAACAGCGGCCCCTGGGTCGACGCCCACCACAGCCAGCCTGCGCTGTAGGCGAGCGACAGCAGGCTCAGGCACAGCGCCCAGACCGCGACAGCGCGGCTCTCCCATGGGCGGCGCAGTGCGACGACGGCGAAGACCGCTCCCACGATGCCGATGAGAAAGCCCCAGCCGACCACGAGCGACACGATCAGCCCGACGACGGCGAACGTGAGGGCCCACGGGGCGCTGCGGGGCAGCACCGGCGGCGCCGGCGCCCAGCGCACGTCGGGCTCGGGCGTCCACGACGCAGAGGCCGCGGCATCCACATCCACCGGCGCCGCCACGGGTACCGGCTCGGTGAACTCGCGCTGGAAGCCGCCGCGGTGCGCCCCGGGGAGCGCCGCACTGTCGGCGGGGGCGACGTCGGTCGACGGTGCGTCCAGCCGCGTGTCGACGCGCGGGACGGGCACGTCGGGCGCGGGGCCGGGGCGGTCGTCACTCATCCCACGGCCTCCCCGGCGACCTGGATCTGCGTCACCGGCAACGTCGAATCCGCGCCGAACGCGAGGCGCGAGGGCGGGCGTCCGCTCGCGATGAGCTCGGACGCGAGCGCGGCGATCATGGCTCCGTTGTCGGTGCACAGGCTCAGCGGCGGAATGCGTACGGCGACCCCCGCCTCGGCCGCGCGCGCGAGCGCGACCTCGCGCAGGCGCCGGTTGGCGATGACGCCGCCCCCGAGCAGCAGGCGCGGCACGCCGTGCTGCGCGCACGCATCGAGTGCTTTGGTGACGAGCACATCGACGACGGCTTCGCGGAAGGATGCCGCGACATCTCCCACCGCGACCTGCTGCCCCGAGGCCTCGGCCTGCTCGACCCAGCGCGCCACGGCCGTCTTCAGACCGGAGAAGGAGAAGTCGTAGCGGTGCGCCGCCATGTCGGAGGCGCGAGACAGCCCGCGCGGGAAGTGGATGGCGGCCGGGTCGCCGCCCGCCGCGGCGCGGTCGATCTCCGGTCCGCCGGGGTAGGGCAGTCCGAGAATCCGGGCGATCTTGTCGAAGGCCTCACCGGCGGCGTCGTCGAGGGTCTCGCCGAGAAGCTCCACATCGCTCACGAGATCGCGCACGAGCAGCAGCGAGGTGTGTCCGCCGCTGACCAGCAGCGCGACCGTCGGGTACTCGACGTCCTCGCCGGTGAGCAGGTCGGCGGCGATGTGTCCGACGAGATGGTTGACGGCGTACAGCGGCTTGTCGAGACCGACCGCAAGCGCCTTGGCGGCGCCGATGCCGACCATGAGCGCACCGGCGAGCCCCGGCCCGCTCGTGACGGCGACGGCATCCACGTCGGCGAGGGCGATGCCGGCCTCGGCCACGGCGGCGGCGATCGCCGGCTGCAGCGCCTCCAGGTGCGCGCGGGCGGCGACCTCGGGCACGACCCCGCCGAAGCGGGCGTGCTCGTCCATCGAGCTCGAGATGGTGTTGCTGAGGAGGGTGCGGCCCCGGACGATGCCGATGCCGGTCTCGTCGCAACTGGTCTCGATGCCGAGCACGAGCGGTTCACGAACGGTCATGAGCACACTCCCCCGATCTGCGTCTGCGCGTGCCGCTCGGCGGCCCAGGCGACGAGATCGAGCTTCATGACGACGGCATCCACGTCGTCGGGCTGGTAGTAGCGGGGGCGACGCGCGATCTCGAGGAACCCCTCTGAGACGTACAGCGCGGACGCGGTCGGGTTGTCGGCACGCACCTCGAGGAACACTTCGCGCGCCCCGCGCTGCCGCGCTGCCTCCAGAAGTGCCCGCAGCAGCGTCCGCCCGCGTCCTCGGCCCCGGGCGGAGGCGGCGACCGTGATCGTCTGGATGTCGGCGTCTGCGGCGCGGGCGACGGCGCGGACCCCGCCGTATGCGAGCAACCGCCCCGCCTCGACGTCGACCAGGTAATGCGCGTGCGGCGAGAGGAGCTCCTCGCGCATCATTGGCTCGCTCCACGCGTCGGTCGGAAACGACGTGCGTTCGAGGTCCATGATGTCGGCGAGGTCGGAGACCGTGGCCGTGCGCAGCGTCATGCGCGGCCCCCGGCACCCGGACGGGTGATGCTCTTCGGCAGCGTCACGTCGGGGGCACGCAGGTACAGCGGCTCCGCACCGGTGAGTTCGCGTCCGGCGGCGACGGCGCGCGCCGCGACGACCGCGAGCATGGCCGCGCTGATCGCGGTCACATCGACGCGCTCGGCCTCCTGCGCGGACAGCACCGCGTCGATGTCGGTGCGCAGGGCCAGGGCGGGTCCCGTCGCACGGATCGGGAGACCGTCGGCATCCATGCCCTCGTACACCGAATAGGCGACCTCTCGCCGCCGGGCGTCGGTGACGACGGCGAATCGGCGCGTGTCGGCGTACGGATCGGCCAGCGCATCGTCGAGGAGGACCGCGAGGGCCGCCGCGTCATGACTGGGCACCGCGACGACGGGGAGGCTCCGGGCGAGGGCGAAGGCGCGCGCGGCCGCGATACCCACCCGCAGCCCCGTGAAGGGGCCCGGCCCCATCCCGGCCGCGACGTGCGTGAGGGTGACCGGCTCTGGCGCCCCGGTCTGTCCGATCGGACCGCGGGCGGCGTCGGCGAGCGCGTCGCGCAGGAGGTCGCCGATCACTTCGGCGTGACCGAGCGGGTTGTCGCTGGTGCGGTCGGCGCGAACCGCGCCGTCGGGATCGACGATGCCGACGGCGGTGCCGAGCGAGGTGTCGATGCCGAGGATCACGTTTCCAGGGTAATCGCGCTCAGCGCCCGCCGGAGCGCTCACCCGTGCCGGGTGATGCGGACGCGCCGCGGTGCGGCGTCCTCCATCGCGGCCATGTGGGGGCCGGCGGTGCCGCAGGCGTTGTCGACACCGGTGCCGCTCCAGCCCCGGTCGATCTCGACCTCCCACCAGCGGTCGGCGACGGCATCCGCGAACGGCGCCGCCCACTCGGCGACGACGACCGCATGGGCGAAGTCGATGTCGAGATCGTCGAGCTCTCCGTCGGTGCCGAGCCGGTAGGCGTCGACGTGAACGAGGGCGGGACCGCCGGCGAGCGAAGGGTGGGTGCGGGCGATGACGAAGGTCGGGCTCTGCACGCGGCCGCGCACGCCGAGTTCGGCGGCGATGCCGCGCGTCAACGTCGTCTTGCCCGCGCCGAGGGGCCCCGTGAGCACGACGAGATCACCGGCGCCCAGCGCGCGGCCGAAAGCCCGGCCGAGCTCTTCCATCTCTGCGGGCGAGGCGATCTCGCGCTGCCCGACGAACTCATCCAATCCGCTCATGCGATCACCGTTTCGTCTTCTCTCCGCCCGCTGCAACGCCGCGGACGGGTCGCGGATTCCCGCGGGCGGGGTGCGCAGCGCGCAGCGGTGAACTCACGCCACGCCCTCGCGCCGCGGCACGCGCGGACCGATGCGGGTGACGATCTCGTAGTTGATGGTGCCCGCGGCATCCGCCCACACCTCCACCGGAGGCGCCCCCAGCGTCGGGTCGCCGAACAGGACCGCCTCGTCGCCCACCGCGACGGGGTGATCACCGACGTCGACGACGAACTGGTCCATCGCGATGCGACCGGCGACCGGGAAGACCTCCCCGCCGATACGGACGGCGGCGCCCCCGGATGCCGCGCGCGGCACACCGTCGGCGTAGCCCGCGGGGATCAGGGCGAGTGTGGTCGCCCGCGTCGTGCGGTAGCCGTAGCCGTAGGAGACGCCCTGGCCGGCGGGCACGCGCCGGACAGCGGCGACGGCGGCGCGAAGCGTCATCGCGGGTCGCAGGCCCAGATCGGCGGAGGTGCGGTCGGCGAACGGCGACAGCCCGTAGATCGCAATGCCGAGCCGGACGCACCCGAAGCGCGATTCGGGCAGGGCGATGGCCGCGTGCGAAGCGGCGATGTGCCGCAGCTGCGGGGCGAGGCCATGGGATGCCGCGAGGGCGAGCCCGTCGCTGAAACGCTCGATCGCCGCGCGGTCATCGGCGGCGGACGTGTTCGACAGATGGCTGAAGATGCCCACGACCCGCAGGCGCCCGATGCGCTCCAGACGGGCGGCCTCGGCGAAGGCGACCGCGTAGTCGGCGGGGGCGAGCCCGTTGCGGCCGAGGCCCGTCTCGATCTTCAGGTGCACGCCCACGGGGCGATCGGCCGACGCCGCCGCGGCGGCGGCCTGCAGCTGATCGATGCGGGAGACACCGAGCTCGATGCCACGGGAGGCGGCCTCGGCGAAGCGGGCGGCGGGCGCGTGGAGCCAGGCGACGATGGGGGCGTCGATGCCCGCGCGGCGCAGGGCCAGCGCCTCGTCGATGTCGGAGACGCCGATGCGGCGGACGCCCCCCTCGAGCGCCGCGCGGGCCGAACGCACGGCGCCGTGCCCGTAGCCGTCGGCCTTGACGACGGCGATGACCTCGGATGCCGTCAGCTGTCGCAGGTGCCGCACGTTCGCCGTGATCGCCGCGGTGTCGATGACGGCTTCGCGCAGCACGCCCTCGGGAAGTCTGCTCATGCGCTCTCCTGCGATTCGGCAATGACGTACGCGGTCGCCAAACCCGCGTCGTGACTGAGGGACAGATGCAGGGCGCCGATGCCGCGCGCGGCGACCGTGGCCGCCGTCTCGCCGCTCAGCGCGAAGACGGGCCGGCCCGACGGCTCGCTCGCCACCTCGATGTCTGTCCAGTGCACACCGTCCGAGCCGCCGAGCGCCTTGATCAGCGCCTCCTTGGCGGCGTAGCGGGCGGCCAAGGAGTGCGGCCTCAGGCCGCGCTCCCCCGGCGCGAAGAGACGCTCGATCAGCCGGGGCGTGCGCTGCAGCGAACGCTCGAAGCGCGGGATGTCGACGAGATCGACGCCGATTCCGATGATCACGGCATCCTCCCCTGTTCTGCTCGGCGACGGCGTGGTCGACGCCGCGTCGCCCGCGCCCCCGTCAGCCTACCGGCGCCCCACCCTGATCACCGTGGCCCGCCTGCCCGCGATCCCCCGCGCGAGAAACCATCCCCGTTCCGAGAAACCCGGCACGGAGCGGTTTCTCGGCATGCAAGATGCGTCTCGCGGCGCGATGCGGCCCGCCGTGGGCGGCGGGGGCTACTCGACGGTGACGGACTTCGCGAGGTTGCGCGGCTGGTCGACGTCCAGGCCCTTCGCGGTCGCGAGGCCCATGGCGAAGATGTGCAAGGGCACGACCGCGAGCAGCGGCTCGAACAGCGGGCCGGCCAGCGGGATGCGCAGCACCTCGTCGGCGAATGGCAGCACGGCGGCATCGCCCTCTTCGGCGACGGCGATGACGCGCGCGCCGCGGGCGCGGATCTCCTGGATGTTGGAGACGACCTTCTTGTGCAGCTCGGCCGACTCGCGGGGAGAAGGCACGATGACGAACACCGGCTGACCGGGTTCGATCAGCGCGATAGGGCCGTGCTTGAGCTCACCGGCGGCGAAGCCCTCCGCATGGATGTAGCTGATCTCCTTGAGTTTGAGCGCACCCTCCAGGGCGATCGGGTAGCCGACGTGACGGCCCAGGAACAGCACCGACTGGGTGTCGGCCATCCAGTGCGAGAACTGCTCGATGTGCGTCTGCTCCTCCTCGAGCACGCGCTGGATCTTGGCGGGGACCGCCTCGAGCTCGCGCACGTGCGTCGCCTGCTCGCCCACGGAGATCGTGCCGCGCAGGCGCGCGACGTGGAGGGCCAGCAGGTACAGCGCGGTGATCTGGGCGACGAAGGCCTTCGTGGAGGCCACGGCCACCTCGGGCCCTGCGTGCGTGTAGATCACGGCATCCGACTCGCGGGGAATGGTCGCGCCCTGCGTGTTGCAGATCGACAGCGTCTTGGCGCCCTGCTCGCGGGCGTACTTGACGGCCATCAGCGTGTCCATGGTCTCGCCCGACTGGCTGATCGAGACGACCAGCGTGTCCTCGCCGATGACCGGGTCGCGGTAGCGGAACTCGTGCGCGAGCTCCACGTCGACGGGGATGCGGGTCCACTGCTCGAGCGCGTACTTGCCGGTCTGACCGGCGTAGGCGGCGGTGCCGCACGCGATCACGACGATGCGACGGATGCCGGTGAACAGCTCATCCATGCCGTCGAGCTCGGGAATGGTCACCGTGCCGTCGTGCAGGCGCCCGCGAACCGTGTTCGCGACGGCCTCGGGCTCCTCGGAGACCTCCTTGGCCATGAACGAAGACCAGCCGCCCTTCTCAGCCGCCGAGGCGTCCCACACGACCTCGAACGGCTCGACCTCGACCGGCGCGCCGGAGAAGTCGGTCACCTCGACGCCGGCGGGCGTGATCGCGACAATCTCGTCCTGTCCGATCGCGAGCGCGTTGCGCGTGTGCTCGACGAAGGCGGCGACGTCGGATCCGAGGAAGTTCTCGCCCTCGCCGAGACCGATCACGAGGGGCGAGTTGCGGCGGGCGCCGACGACCAGTCCAGGCTGGTCGCGGTGCATCGCGAGGAGCGTGAAAGCGCCGTCCAGGCGCGAGACGACGGTGCGGAACGCGGCGACGAGGTCGCCGGAGGCCTGATACTCGCGGCCGAGGAGCACCGCGGCGACCTCGGTGTCGGTCTCGGAGCGGAACGTGTAGCCCTCGCTGAGCAGCTCGGCCTTCAGCTCGGAGAAGTTCTCGATGATGCCGTTGTGGATGACGGCGAGCTTGTCGTCGTCGGCAAGGTGCGGGTGCGCGTTCGCGTCGGTCGGACCGCCGTGCGTGGCCCAGCGCGTGTGACCGATGCCGGTGGTGCCGTCGGGCATCGGGTGGGCGGTGAGGTCGTCGCGCAGCACCTGCAGCTTGCCGGCGCGCTTGCGCATGTCCAGCTCCCCCGCACCGTCGATGACGGCGATGCCGGCGGAGTCGTAGCCGCGGTATTCCAGGCGGGCGAGCCCGGCGAGAAGGATGGCCTGGCTGTCGCGAGGGCCCACGTATCCGACGATTCCACACATGGGCTCCATGCTAGGTGCGCCCATTTGCGCGGAGCCCTCACAAACGCCGTGAATTCGGCGGATGTCGCCGTCAGAGCTTGCGCAGGCGCACCGACTCCACCGCGTGCGCCGCCGCCTTCTTCAGCACGAGGGTGGCGCGGTGGCGCGTGGGCGCGACGTTCTCGCGGAGGTTGGGCAGGTTGATCTCGTTCCAGTAGCCGAGGGCCGTCGTGACGGCCTCCTCGTCGGAGAGGTCGGCGAACACGTTGAAGAACGAGCTCGGGTTGCTGAACGCACCGCGGCGCAGGGCCAGGAACCGGTCGACGTACCACTGGGCGATGTCGGCTTCGTCGGCATCCACATAGATCGAGAAGTCGAAGAGGTCGCTGACGGCGACGTCGTTGGGCGTCGGCGGCGGCGAGAGCACGTTGAGCCCCTCCACGATGACGACGTCGGGGCGGCGGACGGTGACGTGCGCATCGGGGACGATGTCGTAGCGCACGTGGGAGTAGAACGGGGCACGCACCTCCGCGGCGCCGGATTTGACCTCGGTGAGGAAGCTGACCAGGGCGCGACGGTCGTACGACTCCGGAAAGCCCTTGCGGTCCATCAGGCCGCGGCGCTCGAGCTCGGCGTTCGTGTAGAGGAAGCCGTCGGTGGTGACGAGCTCCACACGCGGCGTTCCCGGCCACCGGCTCATCAGTTCCCGCAGCAACCGCGCAATGGTGGACTTCCCGACCGCGACCGAACCGGCGACGGC
The DNA here is from genome assembly GCF_001724435.1 of Microbacterium sp. SCN 69-37. NCBI lineage: Bacteria > Bacillati > Actinomycetota > Actinomycetes > Micrococcales > Microbacteriaceae > Microbacterium > Microbacterium sp. SCN 69-37. Next base: position 62,455 of record NZ_MEEL01000025.1, on the reverse strand, counting down.
GACCACGAACGGTGTCGTCGAGTCGGGTTCGCCGAGGAAGGCGGCCGTCTCGGCGCCGAGCCGCTTGGTGTTCTCGGCGTAGGTGCTCAACAGCCGGCTCAGCGGCAGATACACCTCGCGCACCTCGGCGAGGTCGAGCAGGTCGCCGATGCCGCGCAGCTGCACGACCTCGGTCTCGGTGAGCGGGGCGGGAATGCCGGCAGCCAAGCGTGCCCAGTCTGCGCGCCCGATCTCGCGGTACAGCGAGTCGATAGCCGTCTCGTCTTCGGTGGACATCGGGCCCACTCTATCTGTGGATACGCTGAACCCATGCGTCTCGGAGTCCTCGATATCGGCTCGAACACCGTCCACCTGCTCGTCGCCGATGTCCATCCCGGCGGACGCCCCCAGGCCACGACGAGCCAGCGCACGGTGCTGCGCCTCATGCGCTATCTCGAACCCGACGGCGCGATCAGCGAGGCGGGCGTTCAGGCGCTCGTGGATGCCGTCGCCCAGGCCCGTGCCGTCGCCCAGGCGGAGAACGTCGTGGAGCTGCTGGCGACCGCGACCAGCGCGGTGCGCGAGGCCGCGAACGGCGCCGAGGTGATCGCGCGCATCGAGGCCGCGCTCGGCCAGGAGCTGCAGGTGCTCGGCGGCGAGTCGGAGGCGCGGTTCACGTTCCTCGCGGTGCGCCGCTGGTTCGGGTGGTCGGCGGGGCAGATCCTGCTGTTCGACATCGGCGGGGGATCGCTGGAGATCGCCGCCGGCGCGGACGAGCTCCCCGACGTCGCCGCGTCGGTGCCGCTCGGCGCGGGACGGACCACCGTGGAGTTCCTCCCCCACGACCCGCCCGGCGAGGAGGCCGTGGAGGTGCTGCGCGAGCACGCGCGCGGCGTGCTCGCGCCCGTGGCCGCAGGCATGGCCGGTCAGCCCCGGCCGAACCACGTCGTGGGCTCGTCGAAGGCGATCCGCTCCCTCGCCAAACTCGCCGGCTACCCCGCGCCCGGGTGGAGCGGGAGCGAGCGGATGCTGCTGCCGCGCGGTGCGCTCGGCTCGTGGATTCCGCGCCTCGCGCGCATCCCGGCATCCGCCCGCCAGGAGCTGCCGGGCATCACGGCCGACCGCACCTTCCAGATCGTCGCCGCCGCCGTCGTGCTGCACACGGCGATGACGGCACTCGAGGTCGACGAGCTCGAGGTGAGCCCCTGGGCGCTGCGCGAAGGCGTGCTGCTGCGGTACATCGAGTCGCTGAGCTGGAAGGAGCCGGCCTGAGCGCCGCCGCTGCCCGTCGAGAAGGGAGCGACCCCTCCGTCGTGGGGGGTGCGGGGGGACGCTGACGGAGGGGCCGCGCACCCCTTTTGCCGGCGCGTAATCTGCGCCGATCGCCGCCTCAACCGCGGACGATGTCGGCGAGATCTTCGGCGATGCGCTGCGCATCGTCGTGCGACGCCGCCTCGACCATAACCCGCACCATCGGCTCGGTCCCCGACGGGCGCAGCAGTACCCGCCCGCTGTCCCCGAGAGCCGCTTCGGCGACCTGAACTCCGGCGAGGACGTCGGCGTCGGTCGCGCGGGAGCGCTCGACGCCGCGCACGTTGATGAGCACCTGCGGGAAGACCGTCATGACCGACGCGAGCTCCGCCAGCGAGCGCCCGGTCCGCGCCATCTCGGCACACAGGTGCAGTCCTGTCAGCACCCCGTCGCCGGTCGTGGCGTAGCGGCTCATGATGACGTGACCGCTCTGCTCGCCGCCGAGCGAATAGCCGCCCTCGTTCATCCGCTCCAGCACGTAGCGGTCGCCGACCGCGGTCTGCTCCACGGCGATGCCCTGCGCGGCCATCGCGCGGTGCAGCCCGAGGTTGCTCATGACGGTCGCGACGAGCGTGTCGTTCTTGAGCCGCCCGTCGCGCTTCATCGCGACGGCGAGGATCGCCATGATCTGGTCACCGTCGATCACGCGCCCCTCGGCATCCACCGCCAGGCACCGGTCGGCGTCGCCGTCGTGCGCGATGCCGACGTCGGCGCCGGTGCGCACGACCTCCGCAGACAGCTTCTCGAGGTGCGTCGATCCGTAGCCGTCGTTGATGTTGACGCCGTCGGGGTCGGCGCCGATGACCGTCACCTTCGCCCCGGCGTTGCGGAACGTCTCGGGAGAGACACCGGATGCCGCGCCGTGCGCGCAGTCCAGCACGACGTGCAGCCCGTCCAGGCGGTGCGGCAGGGACGCGAGCAGGTGGATCGCGTAGCGGTCCTCGGCATCCGAGAAGCGCACCACGCGCCCGACGTCGCCACCGGTGGGACGCAGCTTCTCCCCCGCCATCGCCTCTTCGATGCGTCGCTCGACCTCGTCGGGAAGCTTGACGCCGCCGCGGGCGAAGATCTTGATGCCGTTGTCGGGGGCAGGATTGTGGGATGCCGAGATCATGACGCCGAAGTCGGCGTCGATGTCGCCGATCAGGTAGGCAGCCGCCGGCGTGGGCAGCGTTCCGGCGTCGAGGACGTCGACGCCCGACGAGGCGAGCCCCGCTTCGACGGCCGCCGACAGGAACTGACCGGACACGCGAGGATCGCGCGCGATCACGGCGGTGAGCCGCTTGCCCGCGGCCTTTCGCGCCTCGGCGATACGGCCCTGGCCCAGGACGACGGCGGTCGCCTGGGCCAGGGTGAGCGCGAGGTCGGCGGTGAGGGGGCCGTTGGCCAGGCCCCGCACACCGTCCGTCCCGAACAGCGCCATGAAGCTTTAGCGCTTCGAGTACTGCGGAGCCTTGCGGGCCTTCTTGAGACCGGCCTTCTTGCGCTCCTTGACGCGGGCGTCGCGCGAGAGGAAGCCGGCCTTCTTCAGGGTCGGGCGGTTGTTCTCAGCGTCGATCTCGTTCAGCGCGCGGGCGATGCCCAGACGCAGCGCACCGGCCTGACCCGAGGGGCCGCCGCCGGAGATGCGGGCGATGACGTCGTAGCCACCCGCGAGGTCGAGCACCGTGAACGGGTCGTTGATGAGCTGCTGGTGCAGCTTGTTGGGGAAGTAGTCCTCGAGCGTGCGGCCGTTCACCGTGATGGTGCCGGAGCCGGGGATGAGGCGGACGCGCGCGATGGCCTGCTTGCGGCGGCCGACGGCGGCACCGGGAACCGACAGCACCGGGCGGGGCGCGGCAGCGGCCTCGACCGGAGCGCTCTCGGTGGTGTAGCTCTCCGCGTTGCCGAGGGTGTTCTCTTCGATGGAGTCAGCGATCTTCGCCATGAGTTGTCCTTATATCTCTCGGCGCGCTTACTGAGCGACCTGGCCGAAGGTGTACGGGGTGGGCTGCTGGGCCGCGTGCGGGTGCTCGGCGCCCACGTAGACCTTCAGCTTCGACAGCTGCTGGCGACCCAGGCTGTTCTTGGGGAGCATGCCGCGGATCGCCTTCTCGACGGCGCGGACCGGGTTCTTCTCGAGGAGCTCGGCGTAGGAGGTGGCCGTGAGCCCACCCGGGTAGCCCGAGTGGCGGTAGGCCATCTTCTTCTGGAGCTTCTGACCCGTGAGGGCGACCTTCTCGGCGTTGACGACGATGACGAAGTCACCGGTGTCCATGTGGTTCGCGAAGGTGGGCTTGTGCTTGCCGCGGAGGATGGCGGCGGCGTGCGAGGCGAGGCGTCCGAGAACGACGTCGGTCGCGTCGATGACGACCCACTCGCGGGTCACTTCACCGGCCTTGGGGGTGTAGGTGCGCGTCACAGTAGTGCTGCTTTCTTGATTCGAACGGAGAGGTTCGTGAATCCCGCTCCGGGGTGGTTCGCTGCGCGCACACGAGATACGGACAGGTGAACACGCCAGTGGAGGGCTCACGTTCGTGGCGTCGGCCGCAGGCAGCACGAGCACCAAAGGGAGAGTCTACGCTACGCGCTCATCACAGCCAAACCCGCCGAGAGGACGCGGACGGAATGGTTCACAACGTCCCGTGAAAAAAGGGCGACCGAGGAGCCGAAGGGATACTCCGACTCCTCGGTCGCGGCGGCCGCACGCGGGGGGTCGGCGACCGCCAACCGGTCGTGTGGGGACACTACCGGGGGTTGGGGGGACAGGCGCTGCGGGCGAGGCTCACTGTTCCTGTGTTGTCGGTCACCAGACTACCGGTCGGAGGCCGTCTCCACCGCAGGCTGCGCCGGAGAATCGGTCACGGAATCCAGGCCCGCGGCGAACTGCTTGATCCACGGACGCAGCTCGGGCCCGAGGTCGTCGCGGTCGCAGGCGAGCTGCAGGATCGCCTTGATGTAGTCGACCCGGTCGCCGGTGTCGTAGCGGCGCCCGCCGAAGACGACGCCGTACACGCCGGGCCCGTCCGGATCGGCCGCGAGCTCGCGGAGGGCATCGGTGAGCTGGATCTCGCCGCCCTTGCCGGGCTCGGTGTGCGCGAGCACTCCGAACACCTCCGGACCCAGCACGTAGCGGCCGATGACAGCGAGGTTGGAGGGGGCAACCTCGCGGGCGGGCTTCTCGACGAGGTCGAGGATGCGGACCGATCCGTCATCGCCGCGAGCTCCGACGGTGGCGACACCGTAGAGATGGACCTGTTCGGGATCGACCTCCATGAGCGCGACGACGGCACCGCCGGTGCGCTCGTGGACCGCGAGCATGGTCGGAAGGAGCGGGTCGCGCTCATCGATGAGGTCGTCGCCGAGCATGACGACGAACGAGGAGTCGCCGACGTACGAGGCCGCTCGCGACACGGCGTGCCCGAGCCCGCGCGGTTCGCCCTGACGGGTGATGTGGATGTCGGCGAGCTGCGACGAGTGGGCGACCTTGCCGAGCTTTGCGCTGTCGCCCTTCGTCGTCAGCGCCGTCTCGAGCTCGGGGACCGAGTCGAAATGGTTGGCGATGTTGTTCTTGTTGCGGCCGACGATGATGAGCACGTCGCGGATGCCGGCGGCCACCGCCTCTTCGACGACGTACTGGATGGCCGGCTTGTCGACGACGGGCAGCATCTCTTTGGGCATCGCCTTGGTGGCGGGAAGGAACCTCGTGCCGAGGCCCGCAGCGGGGATGACGGCCTTGTAGCGAAGGGACATGCGATCTCCTGCGGGGCGTGAAGGGGGGTCTGCTCCGAGGCGCGCAGCGACGCGCGCGTACGGCGAGCATAGCGCCCGCAGAAGATCGCTCTGTGTCGGCCGGGCGACGGCCAGATGACGTGCCGACTCAGGCCGGGGCGGCGATCCGGGTCGTCGGCACGGTCGATTCGAGCACGACCTCGCGCCCGTCCTGATAGAGGAGCGTTCGTCCCGCGAAGGGCCGCATGGGCATGACCGCGCGAGGCAGCTCACCGGCCGATGCGACGCGCACGTGAAGGTCTCCCCCGGCATCCGTGGAGATGTCGATCCGTGCCGCGCGCGCACCGGAGTGCTTGACCGCGTTGACGAGGGCCTCGTTGACGACCTCCGAGACGATGGGGGCGGCCTCGGCACCGTCCACGGCCGACGCCGCGGCGTCGTCGATGCGGGTCTCCAGCACCATGATCGGCTCCCACCCCGCCAGCATCCGCCGCAAGGCGCCCACCGTCTCGATCTCCGACGTCGGCACGGGCACGAGCACCTCGTCGAGCGCCCGGTCGGTGTCGACACGGAACTGCGCGATGTCGTCGGCCGTCGGCGGATTCTCGTCGACGCGAGCGGCGAAGATCACGCAGAGCCCCTGCACGCGCCCGTGGAGAGTGGATGCCGCATGCAGCAACGGAGCCTGCGCTCGCCGCACGCGGTCGGCGAACTCGCCCGCGGCGCGGGCGAGCTCTCGGGTGGCATCGGCCTCGTCGGTGCGTGCCCACCGATACGTGTCGATCGCGAGGGAGAGGACGATGGCTGTCAGCGGCATCGCGAACACGGGGATGATCATCAGCGCCCCGGTGTCCGGCAGCAGGAGACGCCCCACGACCGCGGACGTCATTCCCGCCAACGTCCACACGAGCAGGAAGATCGCTCCTCGGCCACGGCGGACGTCGCCCGGCAATGCGCGAAGCACGGCACCGGCGGCGAGATCGAGCAGGAAGACGGCGACGCCCGCGATGACCACGTCGAAGACGTCTCCCACCGTCAGCAGATACGGCGCAGCCATGAGCAGGTAGAGCGCCCCGACCCACAGCAGCGGCGTCGGCTGGAGCCGCTCGAGCCCGTGACGGTGCCGAGTGGCGCGAGACCGCGGCACCGACAGCGCGGGAACCGGCGCACTGGCGGCGGCCATCTCCTCCAGGCGGTGGCTCGCGGCGCGCACGCGTTCGGAGAAGTCGCGCACGGCGTCGAAGTCGATCACCCGCGCCAGCATCGCGTCGCGCTCGGCCCGAAGCTCCGCGACGAGGCTCCGGATGACCAGACGTGCGTCACGGTCGCCGGTGACGACCTGCTTGGTCGCGGCATCCAAGCGACCCAGGGCGTGGGCAAGACGGTCGGCGGTCGCACGCGTCTGTTGATACTGGGTGGTGATGATCGCGACGAGGGTGAACAGACCGAAAGCCACGATGACGTTGGTGCCGATGCGCGCCGCCCACACGCCGCCGGAGCGGCCGTTGTAGAGGAGGTGGATGAACGTCTCGTTGAGGATCGGACGCGCGGTCGCGACGAGCAGCAGCGTGACGGTGACCAGGAGCGCACGAGAGCGGTGATCGCGCATTCGGCGTTCGGCGGCAGCCACGGCGAGAACGGGAAGGGCGAGGACGACCCAGCTGAGCACAGCCGCGGCAATGCCTTGCACATAGCCGTCACGGGTGCCCTCCACGATGGCGACGAGCAGAAGCGCCGAAACGGGCAGCGACACGACCGCGCTCCAGCGCGTGAAGAAGCGGCCACTTCCGGCGGTGTCCCAATACGCTGACACCACGTCGATCGCGCGCGGCTCACGCCGGGCCATCAGCTCAACCCCACCATTCCTACCCCCAAGTAGTAGTCAGTGTAGCCATTCGTCTACATGGAGGGGAGAGGGAATTCCTTATAATCCGCCGGTATTCTCGTCGCGACGGGGCGACCCGGTAGAAGGGAAGCCCGATGACGAAAGACGCCGGTTCTGCCCCCTTCGGTCGGCGTCTCGCGCCGACCTGGCAGACGCGACTGGCGCGGTGGGGGCGAAGTGCCCGGGCATGGTTGTCAGCGTACGTGATCGCGCTCGCGCTGATCGCGTTCTGGCCCGTTCCCGTCGACTCCGGGGCCGGGCCACTGCTGCGAGCGGTGACGCGGCTCTTCCCGCTGCTGACCTACGCGCGGATCGAGTTCGGCGCGAACATCCTGCTGTTCGTGCCGCTGGGTTTCCTTCTGACGCTGATTCTCGCGCGCGATCGGTGGCTGGTGATGCCGATCGCGTTCCTTACGACCGTCACGATCGAGACCGGCCAGGCCATCGCGCTGTCCGCGCGGACACCGAGCGTGCTCGACATCATCGCGAACACGGCCGGCGCCTGCCTGGGCATCGTGCTCGCCGTCTTCGCGGAGACGCTCGCGCGGGCGCGGGCGGAGCGTCCGACGACGTAAGTGCGCCGCGTGCCCGACGGAGGGATGCGGTCGCCCCGCGCCAGCCCCCCGGCAGGGGCAGGGCGACCGCCTTCCATTGGTGACATCTGGGGTTCGTCACCGCATGGGGATGGGGCACGCCCATCATCGACCACCCGGGGCGGCTCGTGGGGCTAGATGAGAGGAATCTCACCCATCGCGGTCTCGCGCTCGGCTCCCCCGTGCGCGAGATAGGCGCGCACGGCATCGACTCTGGCATTGCGTGCGGGGTCGGACCCCACGCCGAGCACGGCGTACGCCGCCCGCAGGTGCGACTCGACGGAGCGGGGCGAAAGGGCCAGTCGCCGGGCGATCGCCGTGTTGCTGAGACCCTCGGCGACGAGGGATCGCGCCTCGCGCTGGCGGGCACTGAGGCGGCACAGCGGGCTCTCGCGCCATTCGACGCTCTCCGCCCGGATGGCGGGATCGAGCACGCGGCGCCCGGCGGCGACCGACGTGAGGGCGTACACGAGAGCCGGGGACGTGAGCGAGAGGTTCTTGGAGAGCACGGCCCAGCCGGCCGCGTCTTGCGCCGGCACGCGGCGCAGGAGATCCCGCGTTTCGGGCGCCGCGAGCACGACGATCCCGAGGCGGCTCGATCGGGCACGCAGAGCTTCGCCGAGCGGAACCCCGCCGCCGTCGGGAACGTGCGGGCCGATGAGGGCCACATCGATCGCACGTTCGGTCGCCTCGATGGCGGCGCGGGCAGAGTCGCAGAGCGCGACGGCACGCATGCCCGACTGCTGATCGATGAGGCGTGCGAGCAGATCTCGAAGGAGGGGTTGCCTTTCCACGACGAGGACGCGCACCGAGCGCGGCCGGTCGGTCACGCCCGGCTGGTGGCGTCGCCGCCGCGGTGCGTGGCGGTCGCGAGGTAGCGGGCGACGGAGATGTCGCGGCCGGCGAGACCGGCCGCGCGGCCGGTGAGGCGACTCCAGAGGCTGGGGGCGACGCGCACCATCGTGATGCCCTCGGCGCGCAGCTGGCGGGCCGTGGGCGGGTCGAGGTAACGGCGCGAGGGCGCGGGCTGCCAGTGCGCGTTGACGTAGATCTCCACAATGCGAGCGTCGCCGGCTCGACTCATCGTCACTCCTCATTTCCCCAAGATGCGACCCGCCGACCGCAGGCCCGGCGCATCCGGCGAGGGAGGCGCAGCGCTGCAGAAAGTGCTCCGTTCCCAGAAACGGGTCGGTCGCGCCGGCCCCAAGACCGGACGCAGCATCATTGTGTCGCAGCGCGAAAGAGCGCATCGTCCGATATCCGCGATTTCACGAGAGTTTTACGTGGAAGCACGTAGGGGCGCAGACGCCGGCGATCGCGCGGTCGGACTGGGAGCGTTCCCGCGACGACGCTTTGACACGGCCGCGACCGCTGGCTGTGCCGCGAGGGGCGGAGTTGACTCGACGGTATGAGCGTGTACCCACCGGCGGGGATCGCGGCGCCCGCGCGGCGCGGCACCGTGGCGGTGTTCCTGGGCGTCACCTTCGCCGTCACCTGGGGGCTGTGGCTGCCGCTTCTCGTCGACGCACGCACCGCGCCGTCGGGCACGCTCGACACCGTGCCGGCCACCTTCTTCGTCGCGTCGGCGGGACCGGCGGTCGGAGCCGTAGCGGCGACCTGGTTCGCGGCGGGGCCGGCGGCCGTGGTGAGGTGGGCACGACGCATCCTGCGCCTGCGGTTCGGTGGGTTCTGGTGGTTCGCCGCGCTGGGGATGCCGGTGCTGTACTACCTGATCGGCTACTTCGCCGCCGCGTTCGCCGCGGGCGGCTGGCCCGACCCGGTCGCCTTCGGCACCACCGCAAAGCTGCCGGGCGTGCCCTGGCCTCTGGTCGCACTGGTGTGGGCGGCGACGTTCGGCCTCGGCGAGGAGGCCGGGTGGCGCGGATGGCTGCTTCCCGTGCTCGCGGAGCGCGTCACGGTGTTCTGGGCGTCGGTGCTGGTCGCCGCGGTCTGGATCGTCTGGCACGCTCCGGCGTTCTTCTTCAATCCGACGTATCAGGCGATGGGCGCGGGCATCGTCGGGTGGATGCTGACCCTGGTGCTCGGATCGTTCGTGTTGTCGTGGATGACGGCCGGCGCAGGGTGGAGCATCGTGCCCGTGGTGCTCTGGCACGCCGGCTTCGATCTGCTGACCGCGGCGGATCAGTCTGCGGGGGTGATCGCGTCGACGATCAGCGCCGTCGTCATGGTGCAGGGTGCGGTGTGCGCGGTGCTGCTGTGGCGCCGGCGGATGGCGCGGCATCCCCGGCACTCTCCTCGCTCAGCGGCAGCGTGAGCTTCAGGCGGGCGCCGGTGCGCGAGCGCCCGCCGTGGAGCGTTTCGAGCACGAGCTGTCCGCCGAGCACCTGCGCTCGTCGCCGAAGGCGCGCCAGCCCCGACGGCGCCGGTGTCGCCGGCGGCGCGGAGACGTTGTTGCCGACCACGACGAGCAGGATGCCGCCGCTCTCGCGCGCCGAGAAGACGACGTGGTCGGCCGAGCCGTGGCGAAGCGCGTTGGAGAGGGCGTCCTCGATGACCCGCACCACCAGAACGCGGGCTTCGTGGGAGAGACGGCTCTGAAAAGCCGAGAAGACGGCGTCGTCGGGCGCCGTGACGGCCACCGACGGCGCCAGGCGCACGACGAGCGCACGCACGGCCGGTGCGAGCCCGACCGGGTCATCCCGCCGAGGTCCAGGGCGACGTCGTGCGCTGCAGGTAGCTGCGTACCGCCTCGACACGCGGGTTGCGCTCGCGACGGGCCGGAATGCCGAGCAGGCCGCAGGCCGCATTGAGGTGCGTGTCGACGGAGCGGGGCGAGATGCCCAACCGGGCGGCGATCGCCGCGTTGGTCACGCCTCGGCGACGAGGGCGACCACTTCGCGCTGGCGCCGGCTGAGCCGGGTGAGCGGGCTGTTGCGGCGGATCTCGCGTTGAGCGCGGATCGCGGGATCGAGCACGGTGCGCCCGGCGGCGACGGCGCGGATGGCGTAGACGAGCGCGGATGCCGACAGCGAGGAGTTCTTGGAGAGAAAGCCCCACCCGGCGGCCTCGCTGCCCGGAACCTCCAGGAGGGTGCTGATCGAGTCCGACGCGGAGAGCACGAGGATGCCCGCAGATCCTGCACCACGTGGCGTCGGCGGGCAACGCGATTCCGTATACGACGTGGGTGGGCGAAGGGGCGGAGCAGCGCGATGTCGATCATTGCCCGCCCGTTCCGGGATCAGCGCGGCGCCCGGCGGGGCGCGGACGACGGACGAGGAGCGACGGCGCCAGCTGGCGCATCTCATGGGCGCGGACGATCACCGCCCGACGACGCGAGACCCGGCGTTCGCCCCCGCCATGCGGTGCGGGCGAATCCGGCGACGCTGTCGGTGCGGCCGGATCATCCGGTCGGCACGATCGCGAGCCTCGTGATGATCGCCGTCTGAGTCAGCGCGTGTGAAGCAGGGTGACGCCCTGGGCGGTGAGCTCGCGCGCGGTCGGGTCGGCGTCGGCGACGTCGGCGATGATCGCGGTGACGGCGTCGAGGGCGAGCACGCCGTAGCGAGAGGCGGTGCCGATCTTCTCGTCGCTGCCGAGCACGTAGGTGTCGGCGGCGCGGGCGGCGAGCGCGCGTTTCATGGCGGCTTCGTCGGCGTCGCCGGTGGTGAGGCCGGCGGTGGGGTGGATGCCGGTGACGCCCACGAAGAAGTGACCCCGCGCTGATGGCGAAGAACCTGAAACGGCTCGAGACGGCGGCGTGGCCGCTGTTTCGAGCCGGTCATCTGCCGATGATCGGCGAATGGGTGGCGCTGCCGGTGCTCGACAGTGCGGGGGCGACGGGCCCGGCCGACCCGCTGGCGGCGGAGGTGATGTACCCGACGGCGGAGCGCCTGCTGCAGCGCTGCGATGCGGTGCTGCGCCTGCCGGGAGCGTCGCGCGGTGCGGATCGGGACGTCGCGATCGCCGAGGCGCGCGGCCTGCCGGTGTACTACGCCCTCGAGGATGTGCCGGGCGTGACGGCGTCGACTCCGTCGGAGGGCGCCGCACCGCTGTCGTGACGCCGCCGCGCCGCGGTTCTGACGACCGCGCGCCGGTGCACGGCATGCCGGACAGCCAGCGTGCGGATCAGAACGGCGGTACGGAGTCGGCCGTCACCGGCGGTGGCGCGGGACTCACGACGAACGCGACCGGCGGCACGGGTGCGTCTTCACGGTAGAGGCGGCCGGTCGGAGATGTCCATTCCAGAACGCCGCCGGGATGTTGTCGCACCCTCCACGCCGTGAACTGCTTCATCGAATGGTGCCGCTGGCACAGGTGGGCGAGGTTCCACAGCGCGGTAGGTCCACCTCGGGCATGGTCGATGGTGTGGTCGATCTCGCAGCGGATGGCCGCGCGGCGGCATCCGGGAAAACGGCAGTGCTGGTCGCGGGCGCGCAGGAATCGCCGTTGCGGTCCGGCGGTGCGGTACCGGTCGACCGCGATGACGGTGCCGTCGACGGGATCGGTGAGCACGCGTGCGAGGGAGTGGGTCTCGGCAGCGAGGCACCGCGCGGTGTCGGCGTCGATGGGTGCGCGCCCGACCAGGTCGACCGGGCCGTCGTCGGCGCCGAGCAGGGTGAGGGCGGGCACGATGACCTGCACCTGGGCGCGGATGGCGCCGAGCGTTCCCGGCCCGTCGCCGTACGCGGTCGGATCGAGCGCCGGCGCGCCCGTCAGCAGCAGGTCGCTGAGCACGTCGGCACGCACCTGATCGGTGGTGCGCGGATCGTCGTCGACGGGAGTGCGCGCATTGATGATGACCGTCGCCTGCTGCGTGAGGCGGTCCATGACCCCTTCCGCGATGATGGTCGGAACCGTCGCGATGAGATCGGACATGCCCTGGGCGCCCGGCACCACCCGTACCCGTCGGCCGCGGCTCGCCTCCGCGTGCCGTTCGGTGAATGAGCGCTCGGCGCAACGTTCGGCGAGGATCTCGACCGCGGAACGCACCCGGTTGGGGGTGTCGCCGGCGCACAGCCGAATCGCCTCCGCCTCGAACGGGGCCTTGCGATCGGCAGGCACGCACGCCCCGGCATCCAGGATCACGCGCACGTGGGCGCGGGTGAGGCGCCCGGCCGCCCACGCGTCGAGGGTGGCGGGGTAGCTCTCGACGAGTTCGCGCGCCTCTCCGATGCGCTGCTGCACCGTGCGGTCGGTCACCCGCATGACACCGCCGAGCTCGGCGGCGATCGAACGCAGGGCCATGTCATGCACGCGCACCGAGCCCCGCTGGGTGGCGGCCTGACGCTCGGCGAGCTGGCCGGCCCGCGCGAGCAGCTTCACCTCAGCGACCTGCGCCGCCGAGACCTCTGCCAGCACCGTCTCGGTCTCGGCGACCAGCGCCGCAAGCGCCGACAGCTGGTCGCTGTCTTCGCTCATCGGCGTGGTCTCTTCCATGTCTCAAGGGTAGCGACACCCTCGGACATTTGTTCGAATGAAGAGATCCCGCACAGGGCGCGCGCCTTCTCCCCCGGCGCGACGCGTCAGCCGTTGCAGGCCCAACCGTCTGAGTCGCCGTCGAGCTTGTAGATGTCACGGCCGACGACGCGGGCGACGCCCTCGAAGTAGGCGGGACCGTTGCCCTTTCCGCCCGCGCAGTCGACGTCGCTGGCGATGGGCACGCAGGCGTCGGCATAGTTCGGGTCGCAGCCTCCGGGCGCGGCGGCGGGCGGAGGGGCGGCCGGCTCGACATACGTGCCGACGGAGGTCACCTCGGTGACAGGCGGCACGGTGACGGTGTCGGAGACGAGTTCACGCTTCGTCTCCTTTCCATCGGTGAGGGTGACGCGGTAGGTGCGCGTGCGTTCACCGTTCTGTCCCGCGGTCGTGACCGCGCTCTGTCCCTGCGCCATCGTGGAGTCGTCCACCGACGTGCGGTCGAACGGTACGGCTTCGGTGACGGCCTCGTCGCGGGTGGTGACGACCGGCGTGTGCGTCGGCGTCGGCGTGGGGGTGGGGGTGGATGCCGCTGCCGTGCCGGTCGTCGCGACGAACGCGACCGCACCGTTCTGTTCGCCCGCCGAGCGTACGGCGACCGTGGCCGCGTTGACCGCTCCCCCGACGAGCGCGATGCCCAGCACCGCCGCAGCGCCGACGATGATGCTCGTGCGACGAGAGAGCCCCCGCCGTGGAGTCTTCGCCGCCGCCGCCGTCACCGCGATGTCTGCGGATGCCGCGGCCCCGGTCTTCTCGGCGACGTGCGCCGTCCACGTACTCCGACCCGCGTCATCACGGCAATGGGAGCGGTACCGTGAAAAATCCTCAGGCAGCGAGATCGCTCGCGGCGCCGATGGTCAGCACGGCACCGGACGCGAGAAAGGCGATGGTGGTCATCCAGGTGCCCCAGGTCTGAGGATTGCGGGGGCGCACCGCGGCGAGGGCCGGCGCGAAGCCGCAGACGAAGGCGACGAACGCGACGATGGTCACCGCGATCGCGAGGTCGTCACCCGGCTGCGCAGCAGGATCGAAGGCGCGCGCGATGCTGATCGCCGCGGCGACGACAGCGACGACGGATGCCGCAGCCGACAACCCACTGAGCACGGGCGAGAGCGGCGGGATGTCATCGCGGTCGCGTCGACGCGAGATCGGGCCGTCAGCGAAGACCAGGAAAACCGAGGCCAACGCCAGCACGATCGTTGCGATGAACGTCACGCGTTAGGGCCGCCCCATCCCGTAGTACGCCCACCCCGCGGCGCGCCACGCGGCCGCGTCGAGCCCGTTGCGGCCGTCCACGACGACGCGGCCGTCGGTGAGCGACGACGCGTGCTCCGGCGGCAGCTGGCGACGGTACTCGTCCCACTCGGTGACGAGCACGAGAGCGTCGGCGTCTCGGATGGCCTCGTCGCGGTCTTCGACATAGGTGAGCTGCGGGTGGATGCGGCGGGCATTCTCGATCGCCGCCGGGTCGGTGACCGTCACGTTGGCGCCGAGCCCGTGCAGGCGCACGGCGACGTCAAGGGCCGGAGAGTCGCGGATGTCGTCGGAGTGCGGCTTGAAGGCTGCGCCGAGCACCGTCACCTTCTTCTCGAACACCGATCCCCCGAGCCCGTCGACAACGAGCTGCACGGCGCGCTCGCGGCGGCGCAGGTTGATCTCGTCGACCTGACGGAGGAACGCGACCGACTCACCGCGCCCGAGCTCCTCTGCACGAGCGGAGAACGCGCGGATGTCCTTCGGCAGACACCCGCCGCCGAATCCGATGCCGGCACCGAGGAAGCGGCGTCCGATGCGAACGTCATGGCCGATGGCGTCCGCAAGCTGCGTCACATCCGCGCCGGTGACCTCGGCGATCTCTGCCATGGCGTTGATGAAGCTGATCTTGGTCGCGAGAAAGGCGTTCGCCGACACCTTGACCAGTTCGGCAGTCGCGTAGTCGGTGACGATGAACGGCGTGCCCTTTGCGATGGAGGGGTGGTAGACCTCACGCAGCACGGATGCCGCGACCTCCCCTTCGTCACCGGCGGGCACGCCCGCGACCAGGCGGTCGGGGTCGACGGTGTCCTGCACAGCAAATCCCTCGCGGAGGAACTCGGGGTTCCACACGAGCGTGGCGCCCGTCTCCGACACCCGCGGCGCCAGGCTTGCCGCGGTGCCGACAGGGACGGTCGACTTTCCGGCGACGATGTCACCCGGCGCGAGGTACGGCAGCAACCCGTCGAACGCGCCGTTGACGTACGTGAGATCGGCGGCGTAGCTGTCCTTCTGCTGCGGAGTTCCCACACCGACGAAGTGGACCTTCGCGCCCGCGGCCTCAGCCATGTCAGTGGTGAAGCGCAGGTTGCCCGCTGCAATCCCCGCCGTCAGGATCTCCTGCAGTCCCGGCTCGAAGAACGGCGCCTGTCCCTTGGAGAGCGCGTCGATCTTCCGCTGGTCGACGTCGATACCGACCACCTCGTGACCGATGGACGCCATAGCCGCAGCATGCACCGCGCCGAGGTAACCACAACCGATGACGGACAGCTTCATAGGAGCTCCAAGTTGGGGGGACGGTGCGCGAGCGGAGGTGGAACACGCAAGACTGTTCCTATCAGAGATGCGTATCCGGCTTGTAAACCGCGGTCGTAAAAGAGGTCACGTGACGTTCCTTCCCGCCGATACCTATCGCCTCATCGAGGAGTCGATGCCGATCGCCTGCGTCGACTTCGTGCTGGTGCGTGAACAGAACGGACGCCGAGAGCTCGGCCTGATCCTCCGCGACTCACCTCATGGCCGGGTGTGGTGCCACCTCGGAGGTCGCATTCAGCGCGGGGAGACGATCGCCGACGCCATTCGCAGGCACAGCCGCGAGACGATCGGCGTCGAGCCGGCTCTTCCCCTTAACCCGCAGCCGGACTATGTCTACGAGTGGTTCCCGCCCGACCTGACGCCGACCGACGGGACTGTGTCAGGCGACGACCCCCGCAAGCACGCGATCGGGCTCTCCTTCGTGGTCGCGGCGGAAGGCTCGCCGCGACCACGCAACGAGGGTCTCGACTTTGCGTACTTCGCGCCCAGCGAACTGCCCGCAAACCTCTGGCCCGGATGCCGGGAGTTGTTCGCGCTCCTGAAGCTCGCGCCGCTTCCCGATTGATCTTTACCGGGAGTGGGCGTAGTTTCATCGCTTGGACGTAGTCGTCCCACCATTCCGGGGGGAATGGTTGTGTGAGCACTCTGGGGGGATGATGCTCGAGCGTGTCAAGAAGCGCATCAACGCGCTGATCTGGGGAATCGAGAGCGTGAACTGCGCCGAGTGCGGTTCATCTGTGTCGCCCGCGAAGGCCGTCTGGAGCGGGCGAGACGCCTACTGCTCGATAGAGCACGAGCTCCGCGATCGCGAGGTTCCCCGTTGGGCGCCGCCATCGCATGCAGAAGCGCGGGCGCGCACGGTCGACGTTGCTCCCGTGTACCGTCAAGCAGCGTAGTCGCCGTTCCACCAGTCGGCGATGTGGGACATCGCTTCTGCTGCGTGGACGTGGCGTGGATCGAGGCGGAACCGCTCGAAGCTGCCCTGATCCACGAAGGTGGCATCTTCTACGATCACTCGCCCTTTTCGCGCGTCGAGCGAGAGCTCCACGCGCCAGTCGACCACGCCGGGCACTGAGGCGAGCGATCGCAAACGCTCGATCGCCTCTTCCACCCGGTCGTGGCTGACATCGTCGTGGACACGAAAGAGCACGATGTGACGGAACACAGGACTACTCGCGAATGCTGTCGACGTGGTCGCGATACCACGCGACTGTGCGCTCCATGCCCTCTTCGAGAGTGATCTTCGCCGTCCACCCGGCCTCGGCGAGCTTGGAAACGTCGAGCAGCTTCTGCGGCGTGCCGTCGGGCTTCGAGGTATCCCAGTCGGTCTGTCCGGTGAACCCCGTCACGCCGGCGATCGTCTCAGCGATCTCACGGATCGTGACATCGCTCCCGGTGCCGACGTTGACCTGATCCGGTCCGTCGTAGTTCTCCAGCAGGTGGAGGCAGGCGTCGGCCATGTCGTCGGCGTGGAGGAACTCACGCCGCGGCGTTCCCGTCCCCCAGTTGGTCACCGACGCCGCCCCGGTCTTGGCCGCGTCGTCGTACCGACGGATGAGCGCCGGCAGCACGTGCGACCCCTTCGGCGAGAAGTTGTCGTTCGGTCCGTAGAGGTTCGTCGGCATCGCGCTGATCCACGGCAGCCCGTACTGACGACGCACCGCCTGCGTCTGGAGGATGCCGGCGATCTTCGCGATCGCGTAGGCGTCGTTCGTGGGCTCCAGGTGCCCGGTGAGCAGCGAGTCTTCGCGGATCGGCTGCTCGGCGAACTTCGGGTAGATGCACGACGAGCCGAGGAACAGCACGCGCTCGACATCGTTCGCGAGTGCGGCATCCAGCACGTTGACCTGGATGCGCATGTTGTCGCTCAAAAAGTCGACGGGGTACGTCGAGTTCGCGAGGATGCCGCCGACCTTCGCGGCCGCCAGCACGACGTACTTCGGCTTGGCTTCGCCCATGTAGGCGAACACCGCGTCGCGGTCCTTGAGGTCGAGCTCGGCCGAGGTCTTGCCCACGATGTTCTCGAAGCCGGCAGACTCGAGCCGGCGCACGATCGCCGACCCGACGAGCCCGCGATGCCCGGCGACGTAGAACGTCGCATCGCGGTCGAGTTCGCGCGGGGTGTACTCCACCCCGTCAACTGCCGTCACCACGTCAGACCACTCCCCCGGTCGTTGAGCGAGCGCAGCGAGTCGAAACGCCCCCCGCTCACAGAGTCCCCCACGAGGCCAGCTTCACGGTGTCGATCCAGTCGGCGCCCTTTTCCAGTGCTTCCACATCGGCGTCAACCATGAGCTTGGCCAGTTCCTTCCCATCGATCGTGGGAACCCAGCCGAGCTTGTCCGCCGACTTCGCCGGGTCGCCGATGAGGGCGTCGACCTCGGTGGGGCGGAGGTACCGCTCGTCGAACTTGACGAACTCCTGCCAGTCGAGCCCGACGTGACCGAAGGCGGTCTCGAGGAAGTCCTTGATCGTGTAGCCGACGCCGGTCGCGAGCACGAAGTCCTCCGGCTCGTCGGCCTGCAACATGCGCCACATGCCCTCGACGTACTCGGCCGCGTAGCCCCAGTCGCGGATCGACTCGAGGTTGCCGAGGTAGATGTCCTTCTGCACGCCGGCCTTGATGCGCGCAACGGCGCGCGTGATCTTGCGGGTGACGAACGTCTCGCCGCGGCGGGGCGACTCGTGGTTGAAGAGGATGCCGTTGACCGCGAACAGGTCGTATGCCTCGCGGTAGTTCTTGGTGATCCAGTAGCTGTAGAGCTTGGCGACGCCGTAGGGCGAGCGCGGGTAGAACGGCGTCTCTTCGTTCTGAGGCGGCGGCGTCGCGCCGTACAGCTCCGACGTCGAAGCCTGGTAGAACTTCGTGTCGATGCCCGACAGGCGCACCGCTTCGAGCAGACGGACGGTGCCGGTTCCCGTGGTGTCGGCCGTGTGCTCGGGCTCGTCGAACGAGACACGCACGTGGGACTGCGCGGCGAGGTTGTAGACCTCGTCGGGGTTGATCTCGCTCAGCAGCGTCACCATGCGCGCGCCGTCGGAAAGGTCGCCGTAGTGCAGGAAGAGCTTCGCGTCGGCGTCGTGCGGGTCGACGTACAGGTGATCGATGCGGTGAGTGTTGAACGTCGACGCCCGGCGGATGAGGCCGTGCACCTCATAGCCCTTCGAGAGCAGCAGCTCCGCGAGGTAGGAACCGTCCTGGCCCGTAATACCCGTGATCAATGCTCGCTTCGACAAAGTAACTCCCGTATGGTCGGATCTGCAATCGGACCGGCGCCGATCGCAGAGCACACCATACCGTCCGCATGTTTCCACACGGCAACACGGCCTCCCATAGCTGCCACCCTCTTAGGTAGGATCGCCCACATGCCAGCAAGCCTGAGTATCCGCCGCCGGGGACAGACTTGAGTGGTCCATCTTCGCAGATCGAGGCGCCTACCGGGCTAGGGAGGATCGGGGTCGGCGCGATCTCGACAGTGTTTGTGCTCGCCGCGCTGGTGTTCCCTCTCCTCGCCGCTGCCATCGCCGTAATTTACGTAGTGGGGCTCCATCGCCGGGGGCGGACAGCGGCAGGTATCGGCGCGATCGCCGCTGTAACAGTGCTGTTCGGGTACCTGAATCAAGGCAAGGCCATCGCAGGCGATTGGGCCTGGTACGTCGAGCATTACAGAGCACTCGAACATTTGGACTTGGCTGACTACCTGGGGCGACCGTTCGGTTGGATCACCCCAGCTCCTACCGAGCCGGTCTACTACTCCGTGGCTAGCGTTCTTGCACGTGCGAGCCACGCAGATGTCGGGGTACTTTCGTGGGCCGCCACGACACTCATCTATGTGCCGCTTGGCGTCGCGGCGCTTATGCTGTCGAAGCTGCTGACACGACGCGTAAGCGTCGCAGCGGCAAGCATCGTGGTGGCCATGCTGTGCGGGCTTACCTTCACACTGTCCACACAGCTCGTCCGACAAGAGATTGCGGCGTCTTTCATTTGCCTTGCGATTGCGCTCTTCGTGGTACGCAAGCCAGTAGTTGGTGGGGCCGCGCTGTCGGTAGCGATCCTGACTCACAATTCAGCCCTAATACCTGCCGCAGCGGTTGTACTGTCCGCGTTTTTCGCGCGTGGCGACCGCGTGAATGCCTGGAGAATCATTGCTTCGGCACTGGGCTTTGCGCTACTTGGAGCCCTCTATCTTCGCGTTTCCGGAAACGACTCGTACCAAGGCAAGAGCGATGGCGCCGTGAGTGTTTTCACGATCGGGCTTGACTTGCTGATCGTGAGTGTCTTTCTTCTCCTTGCACGCGACCACGGATGGCCCCCATACACGCGTTTGTTGGCCTACTGCACGCCAGTATTTGTAGGATTTCTCGTCGGCGTAGCCGCCCAGCCACTGCCCTTCCTTCGAATGTACTTTTATCTCGAAGGGCTTCGGGCGCTCATGCTAGTCGTGATCGTCGGGCTCAGTCTCAGGAACGTTAGATTCCGAGCAATCGCAATCACTACCGCGGTAGTTCTGGGATTCCTCTACCTCCATATGAGGATAGCGAACTCTCCTTTCGAGTATCAGACTGGACTGTTCGAAGCCGTATTCTACAGCCCCTGGTGACCCGAGAGTGACCGCACCACTCGCGCAGGCACGCCAGCTGCGAGGGTCCCGGCCGGAATTGATGAACGAACCACTGCGCCCGCAGCGATGACTGAATTATCGCCGATGGTAACTCCTGGGCAAATCACCACGTTTGATGCTATCCAGACGTTCCTGCCGACCGTCACTTGAGAATTCACCGATGTGTCCTTAAAGAGGCGATCGGCGCTGGGGGCCCCAACATCGTGAGATTGCGACGTGATCACCGTGTGCGCCGCAACGATTGAATGATCGCCGATGACGACGCCTCCGTCGCCCCACAGGTGCACGAAGTCACCCAGTCCGACGCCGTTCCCAAGGTGCACATGGTGTCCGGCCTTGATGACAACTGTGGGGGCAATGCTCACACGCGCGCCACAAGATGCCAGTTGCGAGCGAGTTACAAACTGTCGCCAGCGCTGGTAGGCGCGGAAGGGAAAGTCGAAAAATCGCAAGGATGCTCTCTTATAGCGCTGACGGTGCACGGAACTCCTATGACTTGGCCCACGGATTAGGTGCCACTCTGGGTCGCTAACGCGCGGCGGGGATGTTGTTGATTTCAAGTGTCTCGTATTCGATCGGTGTGCGGTAGCCGAGGCGGAGTGTCGGCGTTGGCGGTTGTGGAAGATGTCGATGTACTCGAAGATCGCGTTGGCGAGCTCGACTCGGGTCTTCCACTTCTTCCGGTTCAACAGTTCGATCTGCACCGAGGACCAGGAGCTTTCCATCATCGCATTGTCCAGCCCGTCTCCGACGGATCCGAACGAGAGCAGGAGTCCGGCGGAGCAGATCTTGTCTCCGAAGAGCCACGAGGTGAGTTGGGTGAACTCAACCCGTCAGCGCAACAGTGCTTGGAGCCTATCGGCTGGGGTATCGAAGTCGAGCGTCTTCCGTGGCCTCGAGTTCAGTCTCGCGGCCACGGCGTTGAGGTCGGTCTGGGTGAGGTCTTTCATGCTCACATCCTTGGGAAAGTACTGACGCAGCAGCCGGTTCGTGTTTTCGCTCGTGCCCCGCTGCCAGGGGCTGTGAGGGTCGGCGAAGTAGACGTCGAGACCGGTGTATTTCGTGACGTTCTTGTGGTCGGCCAGTTCCATCCCTCGCGAACGCCTCAGCTGCTCAGGTAGCAGGTTCATCTCTCGCGAAAGCCCCGCGGTGACGGACCCCATGTCGCGGCCGTCGACGTGCACGAGAACGGTGAACCGTGTCGCGCGCTCGACGACCGTGGCGATCTGGGTCCAGTGGCGACCGAGGAGGAGGTCTCCTTCCCAATTGCCGGGGACCGCACGGTCCGCAGCCTCCGCGGGGCGCTCGGAGATGGAGACGGCATCCTTGATCTGGGAGCGCCACTGCCCGGTGACGTTGTTGTGCACGCTCCGGCGGATCGTCCGCCCGGACCGCAGATGCTCCTACAGCTCCTTCGCAAGGACGCCGCGGGCCTGCACGAACAGGCACTTGGAGCCTGACCCGGTTTCCCGGACACCTGAGTTGAGGCGATGATCGTCTCGGAAGGAGTCCGTGAGATGCCTGCTGCCCACCCGCCGGAGTTCCGGCGTCGAGCCCTGGATCTGGTCGCGCAGGGAAACCCTGTCGGCCAGACTGCGCGTGATCTCGGGGTCAGCGAGTCCTGTCTTCGCAACTGGATGAACCGTGACGCGGTCGACTCCGGCCGCAAACCCGGTATCACCACCGATGAACACAAAGAGCTCGTCGAGCTTCGCCGCCGGAACCGGGTGCTGGAGATGGAGATCGAGATCCTCAAGCGCGCGTCGGCGTACTTCGCCCGGGAGAACGTGCTCCCAAAATAGGGTTCCGGCTGGTCCAGGAGCTCGCCGCAGACGGGATCCCCGTCGCGGTGGCCTGCCGGTTCCTGAACGTCTCCACCTCCGGCTACTACGGCTGGGCAAGCCGGCCACCATCGGCGCGCACGTTGGCGGACGCGGAGCTGACGACAACGATCCGACGCATCCATGCCGACTCGCGGGAGACCTACGGGGCACCGCGTGTGCTCGCCGAGCTGCGGCTCGGGCTCGCTGTTCACGTGGGCCGCAAGCGCGTCGCGAGGCTGATGCGGCTGGACGGGCTGGTCGGTGTCTCACATCGCCGCAAACGCCGCGGGGGGAAGCCCGGCACCGCGACGCACGAGGACCTCGTGAAGCGGCAGTTCCGCGCCGACGCGCCGAACCGGCTGTGGTTCTGCGACATCACGCAGCACCGCGCGAGGAACGGGTGGGTTTACTGCGCGGCCGTGATCGACGCGTACTCGCGGCGGATCGTGGGCTGGTCGATCAGCGACCGGATCACCGCGGAGATCGTCGTCGACGCGCTCGAGATGGCCCGCTGGCGACGCCGCCCCGAACCCGGGACCGTGGTCCATGCGGATCGAGGAGCGCAATACACCTCGTGGCTCTTCGGGCATCGGCTGCGCCAGGCCGGACTGCTCGGATCGATGGGCAGAGTCGCCTCGAGCGTCGACAACGCGCTCGTCGAGAGCTTCTGGTCAACGATGCAACGCGAGCTCCTGGACCGCACCGTCTGGGACACCCGGGCGCAGCTCGCGTCGGCGATGTTCGAGTGGATCGAGGGGTTCTACAACCCCCGCCGCCGGCACACCAGCCTCGGCGACCTCAGCCCCGCCGACTTCGAAGCCCTTCACACCACCGCAGAAATCGCGGCATGATCAACACACAAGAACCGTCCGGGAAACCGGGGCAGGCTCCCCTGTCAGAGGCAGCTGTGCGACGGGCGAATCACCCTCAACCGCGAAGAGCCACTTCAGTGACGAGCCAAGCGCACCCGCCGCATCCACCAAACGACATAGCTGCTCATCCACCAGAATGGCCAAGTTGCGGGCGCGGCCTTCTTCAGAATCCTTGCCGAGGATCGAGGATGCCCCCCACTCTTCGCTCCTAGATACGCGCGCCAATCCACCCAAACAGCCTGGCGAGGCCGCGGTGGATTACGAGGACACGTTCCGAACGTGCCAGGAGCGAGCACTGCCTTCATACCGAGACGCGCCAGCCGCAGCCCATAATCGATATCAGCCAGAGCATGTGCGTACTGGCCGTCGATACCGCCAACAAGTCGCGCGACCTCGATGGGAACGAGTACAAGATTCCCGTTCATCGTGTCGACCTCTACCGGCTCGGACTTTGGGGGCACCAGCCGATACCGCAGCGGGTGCAGTCCATCACGGGCAAACCCGCCATAGGTAATGCTGCCAGTTTCAGGATCCCTCGTAGAACCCACAACAGCTCGTCCCGGTCGTTCCGCAGCGGCCGAGAGTAGTCGCTCGAATGCGTCTTCATCTAGCGCCACGTCGTCATTCAGCCAAAGAAAATACTCGGGACCGGGAGCTTCATGCCGCCGAAAAGCTGCTGACTCGGCCGCAGCCATTGATGCGGCCCAAAACGCAGAGCCATTGCCCTCGATGAGTTCGAGATCGAGTCGCCTCTGTTCTTCTCTCAGCATCTCAGTGGTGCCATCGGACGAGCCGTCATCGAACACGAAGATGCGAACGAGCGCATTGACGCGATGGGATGCCTGCTCGACGCCATTAATGGCCCTTTGCGTCAAGGCTCTACGATTCCGCACCGCCATCAGGACGAAGATGCTGGGTCCTGTCCCTGTCGCAGGGGCGTTCCAACCACTTTGCGTACCCACTAGAGAATATCCATGACGGGTCGTACACCGTCACGCACAAGCGTGGCCCAGTGCGCGTCTAAGTCGGCCCCTTCGAAGCGGTATCCAACCACAGCCGCCGGATTTCCAGTCACAATCGCACCGGTTGGGACATCGGAGGTAACCACAGCACCAGCGCCAACCACTGCGCTGTCCCCGATGCTTATCCCCGACAGTACAATGGCGCCAAATCCGATCCATACGTCAGAACCAACGACCGTTCGCCTGCTCAACTCAGCGGGGTGTTCTCCGACCCAGCGTGAATCCCTGATCGTAACCCCAATCGCGCGCATGTCGTGATCTCGGCGACCGACGATCGCGGCACCATTTGCGATGAGAGTGCAGTCACCAATGACTCCATCAGTTTCGATTCGAACGTCTGAGCCCAGCGCAACCTTAGTCCCCACGATCAAGGACTGGGGAGCCCACAAGACGCATCTGTCCCCCAGTGAGAATCCATCGCCGACTTGAACATTCCGGCGAACAGCCCGGCGAAGGCGGGCAGCCGCCCGTTGCTCACGAAGCAATTGTCGAACCGACATCGGTATCCCTCCCCCTCTTTCCCCTGAGAGCCGCCCGATAGACCTCTTCGTACTCTGACGCGCCCCGACGTGCACTGAAGTCGATGGTCGATTGACTGGGCTCTCCGTTCGCGGCGACCGCTTCAATGGCTCGAGCCCACTCGGCCGGGCTGTCCGACACCGAGATCACTCCCGGCTGGTTCCTCGCCCAGCGTAGACCTGGGCTGTCGCTAACGACGCTAGGTAGCCCGCAGACGAGGGCTTCCGCGAGAGCTACGCCCATGCCCTCGTTTCGACTTGGCATCACGTAGTAATCACCTTCAGAGAGCGCACGATCTGGGCCTCCCGCCCCCCGGTGAATCAACCGACCAGAGTCTGCCATTCGGGCTAGGCGAGCCGTCTCCTCCAATGAGGCACCGTCCTCCATCCCTACGTGGATTAGCTCGTGTCCCAGCTGTTCAATGGCAGCGAGCGCCAGCTCGTGACGCTTCGTTTCGGAGCAGTTTCCGATTATGGCCGCTACCGGGCGTGAACCCGCGATGCGCTCAGACTTGGATCGTTGTCGGGCTTCCCGAAGCTCAAAGATTGCGTCGTCCACCCAGTTGTAGACGACTTGCGCAGATCGACCTAGGCCGCGCTCATTCTCCGCCACGTCGGGCGACGGCGCGACCATCGCAGCGACCAACGTATCCGCTATGCGGGCTTGCAACCACCGGGACCACAGCCAACGTCCCCTAGCGAGGAAGACGTTGTGTACAGTGCGCACCACCGCTCCCCGTGATCCCAGCGCCAGGCGGGCAACGATAACTGTAGGGAGGTACGAGCCTTCCGTGTGGATGTGGACGATATCAGGACGATCGCTTCGTATGACCCTTGTAAGCGCCGACCAACGTGTCAACCGACCGGGCGCACTCAGCGCGTGCACGGTGTAGCCGGCGTCCTCTAGGACGGATGAGTACGGATGCTCTTCTCCGATGCCGACGATGGAATGCTCGAACTCCGCCGTCAACATGTATGGGGCACCCGAGACGAGCATACGCTCCATGCCGCTGGGCCGAAGATTGGACATAACATGGAGAACTCGGATCTTCCGGCACACAACGCCTCCAAACTTGACCTGACTAGTGATATGGGATCTGGGATACGGTTGCATGCCGTCGTTGTCCCCGATGCTCGAGCCCGCTGACGGTGACACTAGCAGTGGTACATGTCGCGGGTATCACATCTGCGTTGACCACTGGCGCTACAGTCGGACGAGCGGACGTAGAGAGCACTAATAGGCCGGTTCGGTGGGTGGCTGACGAGGGTCGGGACGACCAGTTAGGGACGCGGATGAGGAGCGTGGCCACCGCTGGTGCTGCGCGCGTTGGAGTTCTTCTCCTGAGCGTGCTGCTCGTGGCAGTCACGAATCGATTAGCGATCGATTCGATTGGACTTGATGCGTTCGGAGTGGTCAACCTGGTCGTCACCCTCTCCGCGCTCTTCCCGTTCGCCGACCTCGGTATCGGCGCTGCGCTCATGACTGAGCTACCCAATCCCACCCGGACCAGAGCCCAGATAAACGACCTGATTGTGCGGGCCAACCGCGTACTGTCAACCGTCGCGTTGGTTGTTGCGTCCGTTGCATGCGGCGGTGGTTTCTTCGGCGCCTGGCCCCAGCTGCTGGGCGTTGAGGACATGGGCTTTGTGAACTCAGCAGTGACCTTCATGCTGTTGTGCTTCGCGGCGAGCATACGTTTGGGAACCGGAGCGCGCGTGCTTGTGGCGACCGACCGCGCACACCTTGCCGTGATCTCTCAGGGTGTTGCACCGGTCGTTACCTTAGGAGCTACGGCAGTCGCGTACCTGACCGACGCGGGGGCACTCGCCTATGCCGTAGCGGCGCCGATTGGCCTAGTCGCCGCCAACGTTGCGGCCTTCTGCCTGGCAAAGAGGACAACTCGTCTCCCCTTAATGCGATTGCGCATCACCAGCCCCTTGCCCGCAGGCCGCACGCTACCGATTCTTCGCCATTCCTTGCCGATGCTCTGGATTAGCATCGTGACCCCAGTCATGCTGCAGTCTGACAGAGTAGTGCTAGCACAGTGGGGTCCAAGCGCAGCGCTTGCGTCCTACGCTGTGGCTTCGCAGCTGTACTGGCCGTCCTACAGTGTGGTCACGACCGCGGCTTCTCCACTCTGGCCGCGCTTCGCCGCGATCCGCGCTCGCGGAGCGCGGATCCTTCGACCATGGCTTCTCTCGACTGCGGCGTTTGCAGCGGTGGGTGTCATTCTTGCCGTGGGTCTTATTGTGGCCACTCCGTTGTACCAAAACTTCGTCGGGGCCAGCGCCGCGTCGGATGTCGGGGAGCTCTCAATCCTCTTTGCGCTGCTTCTCATATGCCAGGCGGCTATCACGCCCACATTCGCGTTGTTCACCGCGCCCTCAGGGCTTCGTATTCAGGCAATTATCGTCAGCGCGGCGCTTATAGTGAAAGTCTCGGTTACTTTGCTACTCCTGGGGCCAGTTGGCGCTGCAGCGCCACTGTATGGAGGACTTTCCGCGGTCTGCACACAAGCAGCATTGCTTCTTATTCTCACCCCGTATCTGCTAAGAAGAATGTAGAATCCCGAACTCCCCTGACTCAAATGGGTGACCTGCCCCACGGAAACGGTTTCAGTTCCGGTGGCTGACTGGTGGCCTGATCCGGAAGGCTCATCTTGATGCCTCGTCCCTACCGGCCGGAGTTTCGTGCTCGCGCTGTCGCGCTCGTGCGTGCCGGCAAGCAGGCCAAGCAGACCGTCGTCGAACTTGGCATCCATCCCGTCACGCTGTCGAACTGGATCCGTCAGGCTGATGTCGACAATGGCCGCCGGCCCGGTGTCGCGTCGTCGGAATCTGCGGAGCTACGCACGGCGAGGCGCCGCATTCGAGAGCTTGAGACAGAGCTGCTGATCGTCCGACAAGCGGCGACGCTCCTCGACGAGGACCGTCTCCGCCCAAAAGGCTTTTCTCGGTGATCGATCGTCTTTCCGACGCCGGGATCCCGATCGACCGCTGTTGCCGCGCCCTCGGAGTTGCTAGGCAGCACTACTATCGCGTGAAACGGAAGCCCTTGGCCGAGTCCGAGCTGCGCAGGCAGTGGCTGACCGGGCTGGCTCTTCGGAATTAGGGGTGTAGCGCGGGTCTGAAGCCTCCGGCTTCGAGCAGTGATCTCGCGATGTAGTGGGTGAGGTTGCGGAAGCCGAGGGCGGAGCCGCGAAGGTGCTCGAGCCGGCCGTTGATGGCCTCCGTTGGGCCGTTGCTCGTTCCGGGGCGGTCGAAGAACGCGAGGATGTCCGCGGCGCGCTGCTTCAGCGTGCGGCCGAGGCGACGGACCTCTTTGAGCAGCGCGGGAACGCCGTTGCTGACAGAGTCAATCAGGCTCTTCACGATTGAAGGTGTAGCGCGGGTCTGAATCCTCCGGCTTCGAGCAGCGACCGGGCGATGTAGTGGGTGAGGTTGCGGAAGCCGAGCGCTGAGCCGCGGAGGTGTTCGAGCCGCCCGTTGATCGCCTCCGTCGGCCCGTTGGATGTGCCGGGGCGGTCGAAGAATGCGAGGATGTCGACGGCACGCTGTGTCATGGTGCGACCGAGTTTGCGGATCTCGACGAGCGCCGCGGGGACCCCTGTGGTGATCGCATCGATCACGGACTGCATCATCTCCTTGGCCTTCTTCTTGTCGGGCTCCCGGTAGGCGGCGACGATGCGCTGGTAGATGCCCCAAGTCGCTTCGACCTCGACGTGCTCCTCACTCGCGAACACCGCGTCCAGTCGAACGCGCTGCCGGTCGGTGAGCAGGTCCGCGCCGGTGTGCAGGGTGCGGCGGGCCTTGTAGAGCGGGTCGTTCTTCATCCCGCGGCGCCCGAACAGGTCTTGCTGGACGCGCCTGCGGCACTGGTCCAACGCGTCGCCGGCGAGGCGGACGACGTGGAAGGGGTCCATGACCGGGACGGCGTCGGGGAGTTCTTCGGCGGCGGCGGTCTTGAAGCCTGCGAACCCGTCCATCGCGACGACTTCGATCTGCTTGCTCCACTCGGTCGGCCGCGCCGCGAGCCACTGCTTGAACACCGCCTTCGAGCGTCCCTCGATCATGTCCAGCAGTCGTGCGGGACCCGTCTCCTCACGGGCTGGGGTGAGGTCGATGATCACGGTCACGTACTTGTCGCCGACCCTGGTGTGACGCCAGACGTGCTCGTCAACGCCGATCGTGGTCACCCCATCGAACCGGGCAGGGTCCTCGATGAGTCGGCGCTTGCCCTCGGCGAGCACCGCGGTGTTCGCGGCGCTCCAGGACACCCCGAGGCCCGCGGCGACACGGGTCACGGTGAGGTGGTCGATGACGACGCCCCGCAACGCCCACTCCACGCCGAGGCGGGAGATCTTCGCCCGCGGCGCCGCCGCCTTCGTCATGTCCTGCCGCCACGCCCGTCGGCAGTGCGCGCACCGGTACCGGCGCACCCGCACCAGCAGCGTCGTCGGCCGATGCCCGAACGGCTCATGCGCGAGCCGACGCGTCACTGTGTCTCTCGGCACGCCCTCCGACCCGCACCTCCGGCACCACGGGTCCGTCTCGACTGGCCGGCACTCGATCGTCGCCCGATCCGGCTCGATCAACTGGCCCACGGCGACGAGCCCGAGCTCATCGAGGCGGCAGAACGTCGTCAGGTCAGGGGTCGCGAACGTAGGGTGGAGCACGTCGAGGTCTTTCGGCGATGGTGAGCGTGAAGAACTTCCATCATCCGGGAGACCTCGACCCCTACCCGGCCACCGACGCGCTCAACCGACTACACCCTCGTTCGTGAAGAGCCGAGTTAGCGCTTCTGATCCTCGGGGACCTCGACCCCTACCCGCCAACCATCACCCGACGAGCCTCACCCCCACCAGATGTCCGAAGAGCCGGATAAATCCGGTCAATACACGTCCTGGCTCTTCGGACACCGCCTCCGCCAAGCCGGGCTCCTCGGATCGATGGGCCGGGTCGCATCATCCGTCGACAATGCCCTCATCGAGAGCTTCTGGTCAACCATGCAACGCGAGCTCCTCGACCGCACGACCTGGGACTCAATGACGCAGCTCGCGTCGGCGATGTTCGAATGGATCGAGGGCTTCTACAACCCGCGCCGCCGGCACACGAGCCTCGGCGACCTCAGCCCCGCCGACTACGAAGCCCTTCACACCACCGCCGAAATCGCGGCATGATCAACACACAAGAACCATCCGGGAAACCGGGTCAGGCTCCGTCAGGCTCCCACATCGAACCGGCCACCAGAGCCAGCTGACACCAGCAAACAGCTCTCCGAACATGCCGGCGCGAGTCACAGACCCCATTTGAATGGCGCGACAGCTCGCTATTACGATGGTCACGACACGCTCGTCAGAGCGTCCTCTATGCCATCCACAAACCGGAGAGCCATTTTCTCGATTGAGAAAGTTGGGGCGATTTTGGCACATCCAGCTCGCAACGATCTGTTCATGCTCGTGTCGCTGAGTACAGCAGCCAGAGTTCGTGCGTAAGCAATGGGGCTGTCCTCACTTTGGGCCGAATTTTCCGTGCTCAGATAGGCATGCTCAGGCGCGTGGTAGGGCCAGGCGGTCGTAACCACCGGAACATTCGCCACGATGGCATCCACCGCGATCAGACCGACTCTCCCGGGCATCGCCAATGCGTCCGCAGCGCGAAGTGCTATCGCGAGTTCTCTACCGAATACTGGTGGTCCCGGATACAGCCACGCGCGAGTACGTGCCGCTTCCGATAACAGGGCCTCGTCTGAGCCTCTCCCCAGAATTGCAAGGCTCGCATCAGGGAGTTCTCTCGTCAGGAGATCGAAAGCTCCCAGCAGGAAGGGAATTCTCTTCGAGCTGTCGAGCCCCCCCACGTACAGTGCGATCGGACCGCCAGACCCGTGGCGGCTGCGGAAAGCTGCCACCTCCTCGGCGGTGACCGATGAAAGATCCTTGCGCAGCTGTGTCGCATCTGTAGTGTTCCACAGGACCGTGGTCCTCTTCCGATCGAAGCCCCTCTCGACCACAGCTTCAACGCTGGCGGGCGTGTACCCGAAGAACCACGTTGCTCGGTTAGTCAGCCGGGTCAGTATGGCTGCATCCAGGAGACGCGCCTGCTGAACATGGTCGCGACCGTGTCCCCACATCGCTACTCGCGGAAGCGACCGTAAGAGGGAAACATAGGTATCTACATTCCGGCGAGCTTGCTCAACGATGACTAAGTCGGTCCGCGTGAGGTGCAAGCGTGTATCACGGAAAGTCAAACGTCGGCCTGCAAACTTAATTTCTCTCTGCTTGACAGACACGTCTATAGCTTCGGTCGCGGAATCCCCCCGCATGGACTGAGTCGCGTTCGGCCTTCCTGCTAGGACACGAATCTCGATGCCCCGAGTTTGGGCTAATGACTTCATCGTTGCGAAAAGTGGGACCCGATAGTGCGGAACATACTCCTGGAGGATGTCAACGCGCATAGCCACTCCGTGCTCTTTGGTACATCGTTTCAACACGCATAACCCATGCGTCGGGGCTGAACTCGTTGCGGAATGCGCGATAGGCATTGGCGCCTTCGAGCGCTAGCGACTCGTAGGTGGAAGCTGCGATTGCCAGAGAAGACAATGACTCGAAAACTCTGCCGCTGGCAGCACTTGAGATGTGATCCCCAACGGCATTGTTCGCCAGCGTTAGGGTCGGTCTGCCTCCGGCAAGTGCGTGCAAGTAGGCCAGCGCCGGAGCGGGCTCAGCCCACAAGCTCGGAAAGACGAGCCCTCTTGAGCCATTCACGTGTGACTGAACTTGGGACTCCGGCAAGTTGCCAGTGAAGTGGACATTCTTTCTCGCAGCGATGAGACGTGCACGGTCGCCCACGGGACCCTCTCCCACGACCATGAGCGGGGTTGACGGTTCCCAAACTTCGAGGAGTTGAAGAATGCCCTTCTCCTCAGCCAGTCTCCCAACATAGATCCAAGGAGCATCCAATTCGATCGAAGATGGCTCATCGGTGGCGGCGAGGAAATTAGGGATTACTTCGGCACGTAGCTTCAACTCCACGTTCGTAACGCGAGAGAGTGTTGCGAGGGAACGCTCAGAAAGGAACACGAGGCGGTCCGCTCGCTTTAGAAGAGCGTTATGCGCCCCCGCGCTTCGAGTTGAGATGGCGAGGGGCACTGTGGCAGCCCGGCTTCCCCTGTAGCACGCGTGACGAATGGCAGAGGCGCTACCCACGGTAGGGCACAGAGCGCACGGCTCGCCTTCACGGAACAAGCTCCCCCGTGCACAGACGGACCGGTAGTTGTGAATGGTAGCTACTAGAGGCCCCTCCCACTCCATGACCCACCGGTTACCGATGTTGGGAAAGGTGTTATGAACGTGGACGACGTCTGGATCAAACTCCCTGAGCGATCTCGTAGGGGAGACACCACGATCGAGCAGTACGCGCACTGCGGCGCGGAGTGGATACCCAGGCCGTGCGCTTAGGTCGTCGGTTGACACACCGATAGTTCGGACTGAATGCCCTGCATCGGTGAGCGCCTTTGCTTGCGCGTAGACTGCGTTATTCTCACCGCTTGGCTGCGATGAAGAGTAGTAACTATGTACGATAGCGATCTTCATCGATATGCAACTATCAGCAAAAACTGCAGGTTCCCGAGGAGGTACCGGCGCCCGAGTCGACGAGGTTCTCTCGCAAGTCTGAAGAGCCACTCCAAGCCGTATCGCTGCACCCACACCGGCGCCTGAGCGACCGTCCCCGCCGCAAAGTCGAATGCTGCTCCAACTCCGACCGCGGGAACGCCTGTTTCGCGGGCGATCGCATTCGCGACGAAATCCTGCTTGGGGCTCCCCATTCCAACCCAGACGAGGTTTGCTCCCGACGCTCGGACGCGGCGGATTGCTTCGTTCAAGAGAGCGTCGTCAACTGGCCCGAACGGCGGTGCCCAAGAGCCCGATATGTGGGCTTGTGGATAACGTTGGCCGACCTGCTTTAGAAGCGAGGCCAAGGTCTCAGGTGTTGCTCCAATAAAGAAATGGCGAATCTCCGTCGCTTGGCTCCGATCGAGCGCAGCTTCGAAGAACGATGGTCCACGAACCCGTTCCGCCGTTGATGTGGTGTCACGGCGTCGGATGAGCGCTGCCACCGGCGCCCCGTCCGGCAGGGTTCTTCCCGGGGAGTTCAGCAATGCGGCGTAATCTTTGTTCTTTTCCGCAATCACCACGCACCATGCGTTCGACAGGCGGGTGCCCCCGACAGCAGCCTCGGCCGTTGCCGTGGCCAAGAGATCCGCGACCGCATCATCGAAGGTGCATACGTCAAAGTTCACTGCCCCAACTGGCACTCGACTTTGGAAACTGACGCTATCCAATATGCTCCTACCTTTCGGGCGAATTAGTGCGCCGTCTCGCCAGGGGCGAGCGCGGCTTTGGCGGTCTTGGTGAGGATGACTAAGTCTCCGAGCAAGGACCAGTTTTCTACGTAGGAGAGATCGAGCCGCACGGTTTCCTCCCACGAGAGGGCTGAGCGACCGCTCACCTGCCACAGACCCGTTATCCCGGGCTTGACGAGGAATCGGCGATGCACGTGCGTCGCATAGTGGGCGACTTCACTCGGCAACGGCGGCCGGGGTCCCACAAGTGACATCGAGCCACCAATCACGTTCAACAGCTGCGGCAGCTCGTCCAGGCTGTACTTGCGCATGATCCGGCCGATCGGTGTGACTCGTGGATCGTTCTTCATCTTGAACAAGACCTCGTTGCCCGAGTCGATGCCCTGTTCTTCGCGCTCGCGCTGCAACTTCTCGAGCAACTCTTCGGCGTTCGTGACCATCGAACGGAACTTCAGCATCGTGAACTCTTGGCCGCTGCGACCGATCCGCACCTGGCGGAAGAGCACGGGGCCTTCCGACGACAGGCGGATGCTCATCGCCAGGAACGCGAACACCGGGCTCAGCAGCAGAACACCGATCGAGCTCGCGACGACATCCACCGACCGCTTCAGAAACAGCTGTCCCTTGCTGAAGCGCGGAGTCTCCACATGAATGAGGGGCAACCCCGCCACGGGACGCGTGTGCAGACGAGGGCCGGCGATGTCGACGATGCTCGGCGCGAGCACGAGGTGCTGACGGCCCGCCTGAAGGTTCCACGAGATCTGCTTCACCTTGTCGGGTGGTAGCTCGTCGGTGCTCGTGACGGCGACGGTGTCTGCTCCGGTGAGTTCCATCGCCCGTTCCACCGCGTTGACGTTCCCCATCATGGGGATCGTCGTTCCGGGCACGACGTCGGCGACCTTGCCTGTGGGCGTGCAGGCGCCGACGACGTGATAGCCGGCGCTCGGGTTGCGGACGAGCTCGCGCGCGATCTGGGCGACCGAGGCCTCCGATCCAACCAGCAGCACCCTCGCAGAGAACTGCCCGGTGCGCCGCTTCATGATGAGCCACTGTCGCCACAGCCAGCGCGTCCAGAGGATCACCATCACCCCGACGGGCAGACTGAGCAACAGAAACCCCCGCGCGACATCGATCTTCGCGAGGAATGCGATGATCGCGATCGCACCGAAGAGACGCAGGCTCGCGTCGACGACACGCAGGTACTCGTTCGAACCTGAACCGAGTACGCGGATGCTGCGCGAGTCGCTCCACGACAGGGCGCCCATCCAGGCGATAACGAGTGCGACAGAGAATGCCCAGTAGGAGACATCGGTGATGCGTGCGTCGGTGCGCATCGCGACCTGCGCATTTCCGAACCCGAACCATGCGATCTGAGCGCCGAAGACGGCCCAGGTCAGCACGAGGAAGTCGCTGACGATCAGTCGTCGCTGAAAGCGGCGACGCCAATCATTGAAGGGTGGGGCAGCGGGACGCATAGTGCTGGTGGCCTGAGTCGACGCACCGGTCGGAGCAGTGATGGAGCCGCTGTCCGCGCGGGATGCTGTCGAGTCGTGAGGCGACTCCGTCGTCGCATCGACCTGAATATCGGTCGACACTTCGGCTTCCTCCTAGATCTCGGTTTCGGCCCCCCGGTTGTCGGGAGAGTATCAGCCATCTGTGTCAGATGTGTGACGAGTGACGGTCTGATGACTGCCCGTGGCACCCGAGCCTATGAGCAGGATGAGAGGCCTCTCATCATCCTTTTGGTGAAAACTTGGTGTCGCGTGCGAGTCGTCAGCCGAGCGACGGCGCCGTCGGCGCGACGGCACCCAGCGTTCCGACGACGACCAGCACCAGATACGACACGTTGTACGTCACGTGCGTCAGCACCGCGCCCCAGATGCGCCCCGTGAGCAGAACCACCAGCGCGCACGTGCCGCCGACCGCGAAGAGTTGGATGCCGTCGACCAGCGTCAACGTCCCCGACGTCGCGTGCAGCAGCACGAACCCTCCCGCCGACACGAGCGCCGCCGTCACCCCGGCCGCGACCCCGCCCAGACTCCGGCGCAGCAGCTGATACACCGCGATCAGCACAACCGTGCGGAAGAAGAACTCCTCAACCAGCGGCGCGACCAGGCCCGCCGGAATCGCCTCCGTCAGCCACCAGCCCGAGGGCAGCCCCCCGTCGAGCGCCATCGCGGAGGGGAAGGCCGCGGCATCCGCACCGCTCACCCAGCCCTGCAGCAGACGCAGGCCGAGCCCCAGCCCGACGCCCCACAGCACATCGATCGGCCGAAACCTCAGCAGCCCGGCCGGCCGCGACCGCGCGAACGCGAATGCGACAGCGGCACCGAGCCCGAGCCACAGCACCACGGTCGAGGCGGTGGCGGCCCACGGCGCCGCGATACGGCTCACGGCGCCGCCGCCGACGACACCGAGCCCCACCCCGATGAGCGCCGCCGACAGGACGGAGAGGTCCCACCGGCGCACCGCCGTGCCGCCCAGCCGCCAGTCGGTGCGCTTGCGACGACGGCGCCCGCGCGTCGCGGCCTCGCCCGACGCCCCCGACGCGCCGCGCCCCCTCGGCGACCGGCGTGCAGGCGCCGACGCCTCGAGGGCGGACGAACCGGGGTCGCTAAGCTGATCGGGCACGTGGCCAAACTACCGGTCACGCGGCGAGCCACACACTCCCTCCCCGCTCTATCGACACCGGAAGTCAGCGTGCTCGAGATCCTCACCGTGTGCACCGGCAACATCTGCCGCTCCCCCCTGGCCGCACAACTGCTGTCCACCCGCCTCGCCGACCTTCCAGTGCGCGTCGCCAGCGCCGGCGCTCGCGCGCGCGACGGGATGCCGATGACCCCCGAAGCCGCAGACCTCGCCGTCGCCCGCGGCGTCGACCCCGCGCTCGTCGCGTCGCACGCCGCCCGCTACCTCACCCCCGTGCACGTGCGCACCGCCGACCTCGTGCTCGCCATGGCCCGCGACCACCGCCGCGAGGTCGTCGAGCTCGACCCTTCGCGCATGCGACAGGCCTTCACCGCCCGCGAGTTCGCCCGACTCGCCGCCGACCTGAGCGACGACGACCTGCGCGCCGCCGCGGCGACAGCCGGGGAGGGCGCCACCCCGCGGGAACGCTTCGCCGCCGCGCTGGGCGCGGTCGCCGGGCGCCGCGGGATCACGCTGCCCCCGGCATCCGCCGAGGACGACGACGTCATCGACCCCTACGGTCGGTCGGCGGCGACGTACGAACGCTCCGCAGTCGAGCTCGAGCCAGGGCTCGTCGCCGTCGAACGCGTCGTGCGGATCGCCTTCGGCTGACCCCTGTGGACAACTCCAACGAGTGTCGTAGGTATGTTCTAATGTCGAAGTCATGGAGAACAGGCTCGATGGCATCGCCGCAGCGCTCGACGCGCTCGCGGCGGCGGGCGGTGCACAGGCGCCGGCCGCGCTGTCACCGAGCGCGCTCGTCGAGGTGAATCGCGCTTTCGGCGTGCTCATGCGCCAGGTCGACGCCGCGTTCGCGCCCGTCGCAGCCGAGATCTCCCGTCAGTCGCGGCCGCAGCTCGGGGGCGACTCCCTCGCCAAGAAGCAGGGCTTCCGCTCCCCCGTCGCGCTGATCCAAGCCACCACCGGCGCGAGCGTGGGCGAAGCGATCAGACTCGTGCAGGTGGGCGAGAGCACGGCGCCGCGCACCAGTATCAGCGGCGAGTCGCGACCCGCCGCGCATCCGCACGTGGCGGCGGCTGTGGCGGCGGGCGCTCTGTCGATGACAGCGGCGTCGGCGATCATCACTCTGCTCGACAAGCTTTCGCTCCGCGTCGATTCCGCGCACAGGGATGCCGCCGAGCGCGACCTCTGCCAGCGGGCACCCGGACTGCGGGCCGACGAGCTGAGCAGGCTGCTGGCGCACGCGGAGGCCGAACTCGACCCCGACGGGCTCGCCGCCGCGCACGAGGAGCATCGGTCGGCCCGCGCGCTGCGGATGCAGGAGCGAGACGGCATGCTCCACCTCACCGGGGTATTCGACGTGGCCACCGCCGCGCCGATCAAGACGGTGCTCGACGCGATGGTCACCCGCGTGCTGCAGAACAACGAGCACGCCCCGCGGCACGAACACGGGGGCGGCGACAACCCCGAGGCAGGCGCTCTTCGCGACGAGCGCACGGTGCCGCAGATGAGAGCCGACGCCCTGCACGAACTGTGCGCGCACGCCCTCGGCTGCGAGCAGGTCCCCACGGTCGCGACGACCACCGTCGTCGTGCGGATGACGCTCGACCAGCTCGAGTCGGGGTGCGGCGTCGCGCGCATCGACGGGTTCGACGCATCGCTGCCCGCCGCGGAAGTGCGCCGGCTCGCCGCCGACCTGCAGGTCATTCCGTGCGTCCTCAGCGGCGACAGCGACATTCTCGACTGGGGCCGCGCGCGCCGCCTGTTCTCTCCCGCCCAGAAGCTCGCCCTCGCCGAACGCGACGGCGGCTGCGCGTTCTGCGGGGCTCCGCCGGCGTGGACTCACGGCCACCACATCGCCTGGTGGAACAGGGATGCCGGGCCCACCGACCTCGACAACGGCGTGCTGCTGTGCACCGGCTGCCACCATCGCATCCACAGCGACGGGTGGGAGATCCGCGTCGACGGCGTCGGAGTGGCGGCGCGGGTGTGGTTCATCCCGCCGCCGTGGATCGACGCCGATCGCACGCCCCGCATCGGTGGGGGCGCCCGCTACACGCTGAGCTGCTGAGCGATGTGGGGTGATGATGACGGATCCACACGGCGGCACCGACGGCGACGACGACCTGTGCAGGCTGCACACGCACGTGTTGCCGCCCGGACACCGGCCCGAAACATCCGCTATGGCAGACTGAGTCCGATCGTCCCGGCCTTGCAACCCCCCTCCTGGCTGGCAGCGCGTCTTCGAGAGGCACCATGGAGCTCAGCGACTACATCCGCATCCTCCGCAAGAACTGGCTCGTGATCGTCGTGCTGACCCTGCTGGGACTCGGCGCGGCGGCGGGCTACTCCCTCACGAGGACCCCGATCTACGAGTCGTCGGCCACGGTCTTCGTGTCGACGCAGGCCGGAAGCACTGTCGCTGAGCTTCAGCAGGGATCATCCTTCGCACAGGCGCGCATCAACACGTACGTTGGGCTGACGACGACGCCGGTCGTCCTCAACCCGGTGATCGCGGACCTTGGGCTCGCGACGACATCAGAGTCTCTCGCGAGCGACGTCAAGGCCTCTGCCGCACTGAACTCAACGCTCATCACGATCACGGTCTCTCAGCCTGACGCGGTTAAGGCAGCCCAGATCGCCAATGCCGTCGCGGGAAGCCTCGCTTCCGCGGTACCACAGCTAGAGCCGGAAGGCAACAACGGCGCCAGCGCCATCCGCCTCACCCGGGTCAGCGACGCGCAGCCCGCGCTCAAGCCGTCGAGCCCCAACGTGCCGCTGAACCTCGCCCTCGGCGTGCTCGTCGGCCTCGCGCTCGGCATCGGTGTCGCTGTTCTGCGCACCACCCTAGACAACCGCGTGCGCACGCCGCGCGACGCGGAGCAGATCACCGGCGCCCCGAGCATCGGCGCGATCGCGTTCGACGCCAAGGCGAGAGAGCGCCCGCTCATCGTTCACGCCGATCCGCTCAGCCCTCGCGCCGAGTCGTTCCGAGCCCTGCGCACCAACCTGCAGTTCCTCGACATGGGCGGCCGGTCCAGCTTCGTCATCACCAGCTCGATCCCCAGCGAGGGCAAGTCGACCACCACGATCAACCTCGCCATCGCCCTCGCCGACGCCGGCAAGCGCGTCGCCCTGCTCGACACCGACCTTCGCAAGCCCAAGGTCGCCGAATACCTCGGCATGGAAGGCGGCGCGGGTCTCACCGACGTGCTCATCGGCCGGGCGAAGGTCGGCGAGGTCATGCTCCCCTGGGGCGGGCGCAGCCTCTACGTGCTGCCCGCCGGCAAGATCCCGCCGAATCCCAGCGAGCTGCTCGGCTCCCGCCAGATGAACACCCTGCTCGAGATGCTCGAGAAGGACTTCGACGTCGTGCTCTGCGATGCACCGCCCCTGCTGCCCGTCACCGACGCCGCCATCCTCGCGCGCGTCACCAGCGGCGCGCTGCTGATCATCTCGGCCGGCCGCACGACCAAGCACCAGCTCCAGGGGGCCACCGAAGCCCTCAACACCGTCGGCGCCAAGCTCGCCGGCTTCGTGATGTCGATGGTTCCCACCCGCGGGCCCGACTCCTACTACTCCGCCTACGGGTACGGCTACGGATACGGGTACGGCTACCGCGAGACCCCGGCCAAGACCTCCAAGGCCGAGCGCAAGGGGGCCAAGCGCCGCGGACGCACCACCCCGCTGGCCAGCGTGCCCGCCGCGCCCACGCTCGACGAGCTCGGGTTCGACTCCCGCCGCGACGCGCGTGAGGCCGACAGGGAGAGCTGAGTCGTGTCTCGCCCGCGCAGCTTCGCCAAGAGCCGCGGCGGCGCGACGCTCATCGCGATCGGACTGATCGCGCTCACCGTCGCGGCCGTCGGGCTCAGCGTCGCCGCGCTCCGGCAGGGCCGCGGCCCCGGCGACGTCGACGCCACCGTCGGACCGGCGCCCACCTTCACCTACACCGTCCGCACCCCGACAGCGACGGCGACACCCACGGCATCCGCTTCCCCCACCCCTGCCGGCGCGCCCGGTGCGGCCGAGCGGTTCCTGTCCGTCGGCGCCGACGCGATGTGGCGCGCCACCGCGGGAGCGTGCGGCGGCGCGGCCCCCGTCGTCGAACGCTCCGGCGACAACGGCGCCACGTGGCAGAGCGTCACCCCCACGGCGAAGGGCGCCGTCCAGGTGCTCAGCCTCACCTCGTTCGGCGGCCGCAACGCCACCGCCGTCGCCGCGCTCGGCGCGAACTGCACCCTGAACACGCTGCGCACCTACACCGACGGCCGGTTCTGGGAGCCCTATCCCGACATCTTCGCCGCCGACACCTACGTGCTGCCCGGCGAGCGCGCCGTCATCGTCGACGGCGCCCGCATCGCCGCCCCCTGCGCGACGCCCTGGGGCCTGCGCTCGGCCGGCAGCACGACCGCGATCGTCTGCGATGACACCGCCTACCGTCTGGACGGCCAGAACTGGACGCGTCTCGCTCCGGCCGCACGCGCCGTCGCCGTCACCGCCGGCACCGTCTACATTGCGCAGACGGATGCCGCGTGCACCGGCATCCGCATCACTGCCCACTCCAGCGACGCGGCCGAAGCGAGCGATCTCGGCTGCACGACACTCGACGCCGCCGACGCCTCGGGACCGCTCGCACTGGACGCCAGCAGCAGCGCATCGGGCACCGTGCTCAGCCTCTGGGCGGGTTCACGCCTCATCGACATCGCCGGCTGAGCCGGCCGCAGTCACGAGGCGAGCAGCTCGGCGACGCGGCGACGCAGCTCGCGCGGCGCGAAGGGTTTGACGACGTAGTCGTCAGCACCCGCTCCGCGCGCCGCATCGATGTCGGACGGCGCCGATTTGGCCGTGAGCATGATGATGCGGGTGGCATCGAACGACGAATCCTGCCGCAGCGTGCGACAGACCTCGATGCCCGTCATCCCCGGCATCATCCAGTCGAGAACGATGAGATCGGGGTGCGCTGCCGATGCCGCGGCGATTCCGTGCTCGCCGTCGGCGGCGACGGTGACCTCATGACCGGCGATGCTCAAGACCGTGCGCACCAGTTCGGCGACGTCGGCGTCGTCATCGACAACGAGCACGTTCGCCATGGGTGCGTCCTCCACCGACTCGACCCCTCGATAACTAGCCTGTCTAGATTTCCCCCGAATGCCATTAGCGTACTCGTATGACAGCCTCCGGGGTGGATCGCCCCGTCGATCGCCCCACAGCTGCGTGGCGCACCCTGGGCTTCTGGCTGGGCGGAGCAGTGCTCATCTTCGTGCTGTCGATCGTGGCGGTCGGCTTCGCCGTTCCCGGCGTGCCGGTAGCCCTGTGGTGGCCCGCGGCCGGCGTCTCGGCCGTGCTCGTCCTGCGCGCGCCGCCGCATCGCCGCGCGGTGTCGGTGTGCGTCGTGCTCGTCGCGACGACCGCCGGCAACTTCGTGGCGGGGCGACCCGCCGAGCTCAGCGGTCTGTACGGACTGGCGAACGCGATCGAAGCGGCGATGCTGGGCTGGCTGCTGCTGCGCGGGGGCCGAGACGCACGCCTGCGCACAACCACCGACGCGGTGCAGTTCGTCGCCCTGTCCGCGGTCTCCGCCATGGTCTTCGCCCTGCTCATCGCGCTCATCAACATCACCCTCGTCGAGGGCGAACCCCTCGCTTCGGCGATCATCACCTGCGCCTCCCACCTGTCGGCGGTGCTGCTGATCGTTCCTCTCGCGCTCTTCGAGGGGCAGCCTCAGCCGCCTTCTCGTCCGGGCGAGTCGGCGGCGCAGATCCTCGTGATGCTCATCGTCATCGCGGCGGGCATCGGGCCGCTCAGCCCGCTGCCGCTCGCATTCCTCGTCTTCGTGCCGTTGGCGTGGGCATCCCTGCGTTTTCCGCCGTTGTTCGCCCAGATCCAGGCCCTCGTCGTCGCGCTCACGACGATGCTGTTCAGCAGGCTGAGCATGGGCGTGTTCGACCCGGCCCGCATCGACCCCACCGAGCGCGCCATCACGGTCGCCGCCTTCGTCGCCGCGCTCGCGATCTTCACGGTACTGACGACCACCGAACGCAACGAGTCGCTGCGCAACGCCCGCACGGCGGTCGACTCCGCGGAGCAGAGCGCCGAAGCCGCGCGTGCCACCGCCGCCACCGTCCAGGTGCGCTACGACCTCGAACGGCAGCGGCAGGACTTCCTCTCCACGACCAGCCATGAGCTGCGCACGCCCATCACGATCATCGCCGGTTACAGCGAGCTGCTCTCCGACGCCGAACTGCCTGCCGAGGCCGGTGCGTGGGTTGACGCGATCCATCGCAACACCGGACGGTTGGCCGGCATGCTCGACGACCTCCTCGCCTTCAGCCGCACCCAGGCCGAACGACCGCGACCGCTCGAGATCGCGGCATCCGACCTGGTGCACGAGGTCGTCGCGCACCACACCGGCAGCGCCACTGCGCGCTCCATCGAGGTCGACATCGACACCGCAGAGGAGATGGCGGTCTTCGCCGACCGCGACGACGCCGCGCGCGCACTGGGCAACCTGCTGTCCAACGCCGTCAAGTTCACACCGGCCGGCGGCGCCGTCCGTGTCGAGATCTCGGGTGTCGCCGCCGACGTGATGTTCACCGTCAGCGACACCGGTCCGGGCATCGGGCCCGACGCCCTCGCCCAGGTCTTCGACCCGTTCTACCGCGGCGAGCAGGCCGAGGTCCGTGCGACCCCGGGGACGGGTCTGGGCCTGCCCATCGCCCGGATGCTCGCACGACGAAACGGCGGGGAGGTCATGATCGTGTCGCTTCCCGGACACGGTACGAAGGCGACCCTGCTGCTTCCCCGCAGCGGCACAGCTGCCGCCGACGCGGATCAATAGACTGCCGAATGAGGAACCGATGACCACCCCCCGCGTCGAGAGTCGATGGGCCGACAGCCAGCTGATCGGCACCGTCGTGAGGTCCGTGTGGCAGTGGCAGCTCATCGTCGGCTTCAGCACCGTCGCGGTCGCACTGGGCGTGACGCTGCTCAACCCCCGGCTCTTCGGCGACATCTCGCTGCTGACGGGGCTCGCCCTGATCTGCGCGA
Source organism: Microbacterium sp. SCN 69-37 (assembly GCF_001724435.1). NCBI lineage: Bacteria > Bacillati > Actinomycetota > Actinomycetes > Micrococcales > Microbacteriaceae > Microbacterium > Microbacterium sp. SCN 69-37. Next base: position 20,057 of record NZ_MEEL01000025.1, on the reverse strand, counting down.
TCACGTCGTGGGCGATGGTCATGCCGTGGGCCCGCCATCGCGAGCTCGTCCTCGCACTGCCCTTCGCCGACGCCGTCGCGATCGGACTGCTCGCCATCTCGGACCACACGCTCGGATATCTGTGGGTCGTCCCGATGGCGTGGGTGGCCACCTACTACTCGATGGCTGCCGTGGTCGCCGCGCTCGGGCTCATCTTCGCGCTGCAGATCGTGCGCTGGTGGATTCCCGGGGCACCGCTCACGTCGCCCCTGGAGATCATGATCGTCCTGCTGGGACTCGGCTTCCTCGGCATCGCCATGAACCAGGGCGCCCGTCGCACCCGTGCGTTCCGCCTGCTCATCCAGCGCCAGTCCCGCCAGCTCGACCGCGCCGTGGCGCGGATGAGCGTGCACGAAGACCGCGCCAACGGACTGTTCGACACCGTGAGCACCGCGCTGGCCCGCGTGGACGACCGTGGGAACATCGACCTCGCCAACGCCGCCTACCGGCATCTCTACGCTTACGACAACGACGACTACCGGCATCCGCCGCGCGCCGTCGAGTACGACGCCTACCGCGGCACCGCCCTGCCCCGCGACGCGACCTCCATCGCCCGCGCCGCCCGCGGCGAGCGAATCGAGAACGAGCTGATCTGGCTGTACGACGCCAGCGGAGAGTGGCGCGCATTGTCGATGTCGATCCGCGGACGTACGGTGCGCACCGAGACCGACGACGACACGGAGGTCTCCATCATCCAGCTCGACGACGTCACCGACACCGAGCGCGAGCGCCGAGAGCAGCGGGCGACAACCAGCGCCGTCTCCCACGAGCTGCGAAACCCGCTCACGGTCATCCTCGGTCACGCCGACCTCATGCTCGACGCCGAAGACCTCACGCCGGCCCAGCGCGAGCACGCGACGATCATCGAGGGGGCCGCCGAACGGATGCTGGCCCTCACGAAATCGCTGCTCGACTCCCACCGCGCCCCGGAGGTGAGCGACCAATTCGACCTGTCGGTCATCGCCGCGGCCACGGCCGACGCATTCGCCCCGGCCGCGGCCGCCTCCGACATCGACCTGCAGACGAACATCGACCGCCCCCTGCCGATCACCGGGGACGGCTTCCGACTGCGCCAGGTCGTCGACAACCTCATCAGCAACGCCATCAAGTACACCCCGCGCGGCGGTAGCGTCGAGGTCATGACCACCGCAGAGGGCGACGACGCGGTGCTGCGGGTGTCCGACACCGGCATCGGGATCGCGGCCGACGATCTGGAGCGGGTCTTCGTCCCCTACTTCCGCGCGCGCAGCGCCACCGCGAGCGGCATCGCGGGCACCGGACTGGGAATGTCGATCGCCCGCCAGATCATCGAGGAGAATGCGGGCGCGATCAGTCTGGAGAGCACGCTCGGCACCGGCACGACCGCGACCGTCCGCCTGCCGTTGCGGGGCTCTCACCGTCCGAGCACGACGGAGGTCAGCGCATGAGCATCTCGACCGTCATGGTCGCCTTGACGACGTTGTGCACCGCGATCATGATCGGGCTGGGGTTCTTGCAGCGGCCGTCGCGGGAGGCCGCGATCTGGTCCAGCGGATTCATCGCCGCCATGGCCGCGAGCTACCTGCAGACCAGCGCCAATCTGCTCGACAATGCCTGGCTCGACGCCCTCAGCGACGGACTCATGCTCCTCGCTCTGGGCCTCGTGTGGGTAGGCCTGCGCGCGCGCCGCGGGCGCCGACCGATCCTGCTGTCGGCGGTGATCGGTGTGACGCTCGTGGTCATCGTGACCGTCGCGCTCACCTCGGGCACCGCCGCCGAAGACGCGGTCGGCAACGTCGAGCTCGTCGTGTTCGCGGCGATCTCCGCAGCCACGGCGATCGAACTCGTCGGTGTGCGCACGGCAGCACGCGGCGTGATCGTCCCGCTCGCCCTGTCGTCGGGCCTGGTGGCGGTGTTCTCCCTGGTGTGGCTCTGCACCGACCTCGTGGGCGACCGCCTGCGCCTGGTCGACAACCTCCCTCCGACGGAGGACTTCACCCCGGTGGTCATGGCCATCACGCTCGTGACCGCCTTGACCACGCTGCTGCTGCTCGCCCGGGCCGAGAACCCGACCTCGGTGACGGCGACGGTCGCCGGCTTCCGAGTCATCGCACGTGACCGACTCGCCCGCGCGGAGCGATTCGACGACGCGTGGTGGTCACTGCTGGACGTTCGCCTCGACGACCCGATCGCGCTGCGCGAAGCCTCCAGCGCGCTGGCGTACAGCCGTGTCCTCGAGCGCTTCGCGTCGGACGTCGCCGCCGTCTTCCCCGCCGAGGCCGATCTCGATCGGTTCGAGCCCTCGCGCATGCTCGTTCTGCTGCCGCGCCATGAGGCCGCCGTCCGTCCCCTCCTGCGCGCATTGCTGGAGCGTGTGGCGACCGTCTCGACCGACCAATCGATCGCCGTCCGCCTGTCGGCCAGCATCGGCTGGGCGAGCGTGTCGCGCATCGGCTACGACCTCGACGACCTCATCACGGCCGCCGCAGCCGCCGCCGACGAGGCGCAGCTGGCCGGCGGCGACCGCTGGGAACGCGCGAGCGTGATCGCCTGAGCGCCTCCCCGTAGGATCGTGGCGTGAGCGCACTCCCCCGCCCGGCGCGCACCGCGGGCCGTATCTTCGCGTGGACCGTCGCCGGTCTGCTGCTGCTGGCGGTCGCGATCGCCGTGTGGGTGGGTGTACGCGGGGCCCTCGCCTACCAGCATCTGCAGCGGATACAGACCGGAGCAGCGCAGAGCACCGCGGCGCTGGCCGCCGACCCGTCATCTGCCGCGCCGACGCTGGCCCGGCTGGCCGCCGACGCGTCCGAGGCGCACCAGCTCACCTCCGACCCCGTCTGGGCGTTCGCCAGCCACACGCCGTGGATCGGCCCGCAGCTGGCGGCGTTCGGCACGGTGGCCGCGGCATCCGACGAACTTCTTCGGGAGAGTCTGCTGCCCCTCGCTACCGCCGCTCAGAACGTGTCGATCGACGGTCTGCGCCCCGTCGGTGGACGCCTCGACACGAGTGTCCTCGCGGGTCTCGTGACGCCCGCCCAGGATGCCGCGACGCGCGCAGCCGACGCCGCCGTCGCCGTGCAGGACATCGACCGCACCCCGCTGATCGGCGTCGTCGGCGCGGCCGTCGACCGTGCCGACGATCTCTTCTCGAGCGTGTCGACCGCCGTGGACACCCTGTCGCGCACGTCGCGGCTGCTGCCCGACATGCTCGGTCGAAACGGACCGCGGACATACCTGGTGCTCGTCCAGAACAACGCTGAGTGGCGCTCGCTGGGCGGCATCGCCGGCGCCGCGGTGGTGCTGCGTGCCGATGACGGACGTCTGTCACTGATCGGCGCGCTCTCGTCGGGCGATCTGCCGCGTGGCTTCACGAACCCGGTCCTCGCCCTGCCCGACGAGGTCACGAAGATCTACGACACCAAGCCGGCGCGATACTTCCAGAACCTCACGCAGATTCCCGACTTCACGGTCGACGCTCCGATCGCGCGGGAGATGTACCGGCTGAAGACAGGCACCGACGTCGACGGCGTGCTCGCCATCGACCCGGTCGTGCTGTCGTACCTGCTGCAGACCACCGGCCCGGTCGCCCTCCCGAGCGGCGACGCCCTCAGCGCCGACAACGCGATCCCGCTGCTGCTCAACGAGGTGTACCTGCGGTACGCCAAGCCCGCCGATCAGGACGCGTTCTTCGCCGGTGCGGCGGGCGCGGTCTTCCAGGCCCTCGCCGACGGGCGGGGCTCGGCATCCGGCCTCATCTCCGCCCTCACCCGGGCCGGCGAAGAGCATCGCCTGCTCGCCTGGAGCGCGCACGCCGACGAGCAGGCGATCATCGACGGCACCGTCCTGGCCGGTCAGCTTCCGGTCACCGACGCGCACACGGCACGGTTCGGCGTCTTTCTGAACGACGGCACCGGGTCGAAGATGAGCTACTACATCGACCCCGACGTGTCTCTCGCCTGGGGATCGTGCCGGCCGGGCGGGCAGAGCGCGCCCCGCCAGCTCACCCTGCAGCTCACCCTGACCAGCCGCGCGCCCGCCGACGCCGCGACGGCGCTGCCCGAGTACATCACCGGCGGCGGGTACTTCGGCACCGCCCCCGGCACGACCGAGGTCGTCGGCAACATCTACCTGCCGCAGGGCTTCGAGCTCGTCTCGGCGACGGCCACGAACGGCGCCGGCTTCTCGGGCGGCGTGCACGAGGGACGCCGGGTGCTCACCTTCGGCATCGACCTCACCCCGGGAGCATCGACGGGCGTGACGGTCACCGTCCGGGCGAACACCGCCGCCGGCGACGCCCAGGCCGTCGTCACGCCGACGGCGGATGCCGCGCGCGCTCCCGTCGTCGTGGCGACCTGCGGCGCGGGGTAGACTCCCTGCATCGCACGCTCGGCCGGTTCGTCCCCGGTCTGGTGCACACCGCAGGAAGAAGCTCCATGACCCGCTCGCACCGTCGCACCGCTCGGCCGCTGGCGCGCGCCGCGGGGGCGGTCCTGGTCGGAGCTGTTCTCACCCTCTCCCCGAACGCCGCCCACGCGTCCACGATCTATCCGCCCGTCGACTCCTGCACGACCTCGCCGGCCGGCGTCACCGCCGGCGGAACCCTGTCGTTCTCCTGCGCGGAGCGCACGTTCGGTGCCGACGAGCCGGTCACCATCACCGTCACCGGACAAGACGGCGCCAACGCGTCCTTCGCCATGGTGCGCCTCGGCATCAGCACCGGCAGCATCACACGCACCTCCGACGCGAACGGCGCCCTCGGCGAGGTCCGCATCGTGCTGCCCGCGATCGCGAGCGGCGTCTACAACATCGCGGCGATCTCGCGCAGCTCGGCCGGCGGTACGGCCAGCGTGTCGATCACCGGCGCCGACGGCCTTCCGCGCACGGGCGGCGACAGCGGTCAGCTCGTCGGCGTCTGGGTGGGCGGTGGAGCGCTCGTCCTCGCCGGCGCGGTCGTGCTCGTCGCCCTCGCCGTTCGCCGTCGTCGCGACCGCAACGACCTCTGAACGGCCGTCCGCGCGCCCCGCACCGGTACAGTTCAGACGTGTCCTCCTCCCCCCGCCGGCGCATCCTGTCCCCTCGGCGCGCGCCGAGACGCGGAATCGTCATCGCCGTCATCGTCCTCGCCGCCGTGATCGTGGTGGGCGCGATCGCCGCGGTGGGGATCGCCGTCACCCAGGGGGTGCATGCCATGCTCGCCCAGCCGCCCGCCGTCGGAACGACCGTCATCGCGCCGCAGCAGTCGAAGGCACGGATCGCGCTCGAGAACCTGCCGATGGATGCCGATGCCACCGCCGGCACGACCTACCTCGCCGCGCAGCCCACCGCCTACTGGCTGACCCCTGAGCAGGATCCCATCGGCACCGTCGGCGGAACGGTTCTGGACCTCATCGCCCAGGCCCGCGATCAGAAGCGTGCCACGGCGATGGTCGTCTACGGTCTGCCCGACCGCGATTGCGGCAGCCACTCCGCCGGCGGCCTCTCCCCCGCCGACTACCTCCGATGGGTCGCCGAGATCGGACAAGCGCTGAAGACGGCACCCGATCAGCAGAAGATCATCATCCTCGAGCCCGACAGCATCGCCCTGACCAGCGAGTGCGGGGATGTCGCGACCCGTGCCGGCTTCCTCTCGGGCGCGGTCGACGCCCTTTCGTCGACGGCGACGTGGATCTACATCGACGGTGGCCACAGCGCCTGGCACAGCCCCGACGAGATGGCCCAGCTCATTCGCCAGATGGGCATCATCGACCGGGTGCGCGGTGTGGCCACCAACGTCTCCAACTACCAGTCGACGTACGACGAGTTCGCCTACGCGCACGCCCTCTCGGACCGCCTGGGGGGCACCCACGCCATCATCGACACCTCCCGCAACGGCGTCGCGACCGCCGGTGCGACCTGGTGCAACCCGTCCGGGCAGCGCGTCGGCGATGCCACCGGGACCTTCGGCGACGACGTCGTGGACACCAACCTCTGGATCAAGCCTCCGGGCGAGAGCGACGGCGTCTGCAACGGCGGTCCGGCGGCCGGGTTGTGGTGGCCCGCCGCGGCCGCGGAACTCACCAGCGGCGTGCGCTGACGCCGCTCGGATACCGCCGCCGCGAGGCGTGGCTAGACTGTGGCTCAGCACCGTGCTCCACACCCCCCTACTGGAGAGCCCCCCGGGACCATGACCGATCCTTCGCTACCGATGAAAACCGCCGTGATCATCGAGGACGATCCCGACATCCGTCACCTCATCGTCGAGGTGCTCGAAGCCGCCGGCTTCTCGACGGTGTCGGTCGGCAACGGCATCGACGGCGTACGTGCGGTGCTCTCCTACCAGCCTCTCGTGACCACGCTCGACGTGAACATGCCCGGTATCGACGGGTTCGAGGCGGCGCGGCGCATCCGCGCGCAGAGCGACACCTTCATCATCATGATCACCGGCCTGGAAGAAGAGGCCGACGTCGTCGTCGGGCTCGGCTCCGGCGCGGACGACTACATCGTGAAGCCGTTCCGTCCGCGCGAGCTGCGCGCCCGCATCGACTCGCTCCTGCGCCGCCCGCGCGCCACGGCGGGCAACACGCCGCAGGCGTCCGCGCCCCGCCAGGAAGTCGGCGGACCGTCCTTCCCGGGAGCGCGCCCGGGCGCGCAGCGCATGCCCGACTACGGGATGCCGCAGGCTCCCGCCGCAGGCTACGGGTATCCGCCGCAGGCCCCCGGCTGGCCGACACCGGCGGGAGCCCAGCCCGTCGGCTGGCCTCCCGCCGCGCCGGCCGACCCGCCCTACGGCTTCGACGGCGTGCAGCCCTCCGCAGCGCCTGCGCAGCCGCAGGAGCAGCCGGCCCCGGCATCCGCCGCACCCGTTGCGTCCGCGGCGGCGCCCGCCGCACCCGCCGCGCCGGCGCAGCCGATCGTCGTGCCCTCGAGCGTCGGGCCCCAGTCGCCCGGGAGCGCCCTCGCCGCGACGGGGGGCGCCGGTGAGGTGGTCGCCTACACCGGGCCCGGCTGGGTCGCGCACCGCGATCTCGCCGTGAACCCGGAGCAGCGCGTCGCCGCGATCGCCGGTCAGGAGCTGGTGCTCACCCGCACCGAGTTCGATCTGCTGGCAACCCTCATGGAGTCCAAGCGGCGGGTGCGCAGCAAGGCCGACCTGACCCTCGTCCTTCGCGGAGAGTCGTACGTGACGAGCTACTTCGTGGGCGAGGCCGACAAGCGCGCGATCGAGGCGCACATGACCAACCTCCGCCGAAAGCTCGGCGACAACCCCGCCAACCCGCGGTACATCGAGACCGTGCGCGGCGTGGGCTACCGGCTGACGGCAGAGCACGCCGCCTGAGCGTCGCCGACGAGCTGCGCAGGTCTTCGTCGCGGGGCGTCAGACCTTGAAGCCCTGGTGACGACGGAACAGCCGGAACGACATGAGCACGGTCTGGATGACCGTGACCACCCCGACGATGGGCCAGCCCACCCAGAGGATCGCCGACTGCGCCGCCGGGTCGAGCATGTTCCAGATCACCGCGACCGCGATCGCGACGATGGCGAGCATGATGAACGGCACCCAGTGGCCGATGCTGCCGCCGCCGCGTTCGGCCTTGGCCTGCATCGCCCAGTTGTCGACCTTCTTGCGCGACAGGAACCGCGTCCACGACCGCAGGAAGTGGCTGATGCGCACCCACATGAAGATCTCCGCGGGGAACATCAGGCCGGCGAAGAGAAGATCGCGACTGTTGCAGGTCTCCATCGCCCGTGCGACCCGCAGGTTCAGCATCGTCGCGACCACCGGCGGAATGAGCCACCACGGTGAGAAGACGAACGCGTCGATCGAGAGCGAGGCGATCAGCAGGGTGAGGAAGGCGACGCGCACGAAGAGGTTGGTGAGCATCGAGAAGTTCTCGAACCACCGCAGGCGCAGGTTCGGGTGGAACGGCTGCCCCTTCGTGTCACCGCGCTGGCCCGGCCACATCAGCTCGATCGCGCCGTAGGTCCACTTCACCTGCTGGGCGTCGTAGCCCTTGAGCGTGGTCATGCCGCCCACGTCGGCGCGGGCGAAGGGGCTGATCTTGGTGAGGTAGCCGGCGCTCTTGATCTGCAGCGACAGCAGCGAGTCCTCGACCTCGCTGTCCTTCACCCAGGGCGAGTTCTGGTGGTTCGCCTTCATGACATCGCGCAGCGCCGTCGTCGAGAAGATCGAGAACTGCCCGCCCAGCACCGCCATGTTGCGCCCGCGCAACAGGTTCTGCAGGTTGAAGGCCGCGAACTGCGTGCGCTGGCCGGCGATGAGGAACTTCGCGATGACGCCCTTGATCGGGCGGTCATCGATCGAGTAGATCGCAGAGATCCCGCCGATGCGGGAGTCGCCGACGGCTTCGCCCTCGAGGAACTCGACGGCCCGGCGGTCGGCGATCGTGTCACCGTCCACACCGAGAAGGTAGTCGTACCCCTCGACCAGTGCGTAGCCGTAGTTGAGCGCTCCGACCTTCTTGTCGGGGTTCTTGCCGATGTCGTGGACGAACACCTCGGTGAACTGCTCGCCCAGCTCTGTGGTGATCTCGTGCGGACCGCTGAACTCCGACGCGATCTTGACCGTCGCGTCGGACGTGTTGTTGACGACGACGTGGATCACGTCGGGCACACGGCTCTGCCCGAGCAGCGAGCGCAGCACGTCGGCGATCGACTCCTCCTCGTTGTACGCCGGCACGACGCACCCGATGGTCGAGCGGTGCACGCTGGTGTGCTCGAGCACCGACGAGAAATCGTCGAACTCGGGGATCGTGAGATCCGCGGCGTGGAAGGACTCCTGCGGCACGGGGAACCCGTACGGCTGCGCCGGCGGTGCCGGCGGTGCCCCGAAGGGTGCCGCACGGAACTGCGGTTCGGCGGCCTGCCGGCCGGTGTCGAAGGGCGTGCTCACGGTGTACCTCGTGTCGGTGTGGACAACAGCCTATTGAGTGGGGGTGGTCGGGGAGAAGATGGCGATCGGAAGAACCTGATAGACGGTCTGCTGCTGGAAGCTCGTATCCGTGTTGGCGGTGCCCTCCACCCACACCTGCAAGGCGAACTGGAGGGTGATCCCGTAGGTGTCGGCCGGCAGCTGGTGGATCGTCGTCGTCGGCACGAGCAGGCCGCCCTGGAAGGTGTTCAGCAGCAGGCCGCGGTCGGAGCGCATCGTGTCGGACGGCACCAGGGTGCGAGGGTCGGCCGAGAACTGGAACGGCGACATCATCTGCTGCTGACCGATCGTGGACTGCGACACCTGCGAGGTGATGCTGATCATCGACAGGTACACACGTCGCTTCTGCGTGAGCACCGCCTTCTCATCGACGCGGTGATCGACCACGTTGACCGCGAAACCGAAGGTCTTGTCGTTGTCGGGTGCCCACTCCTGAGTGCGCTTCGGATCGGCGGCCCAGACGTCCAGGCGCACCTCGAGCCCATCGGCGACGTCGGTGGACAGCGACACCGAGCCGTCGTAGGTGAACTTCGAGTCGTAGGGCATGCTGACGGCCTGGGTGACCGCCGGGCGCGGGGCAGGCGTGGACACCGCGTTCTGCTGCAGACTGTTGAAGGCGCTGGCGATCTGGGTGCAGCCGGTCAGAGACGTCAGCACCACGAGGCCCGCGGCGGCGGCGGCGAGGGCGCGGAGGCGGGGAGGACGCGAGGGGGCGGGAAGCATGATCCACACGCTATCTATGGACCACCGGCGGGACGTGCGAATCAGGAAAACCTCGACACGGTCTTTACCCGATCTTGAGGAAGGCGCGTTCAGCCGCCGTTCTGGGCGGCGATCGCGATCGTCAGCGTGTCACTCCCGGTCTGCTTCGCGAACTCGGTCGAGGTGGGCGTCGTCTGCACGAGGAAGTCGTACTCGAACTGCACCGTGACGTACGTGGCCTCGGCGGGGACCGTGCCGACATTGAAGGTGTTGGAGTAGCTGTAGGGCGACAGCACCAGGTATCCGGGAGAGACCGTGGCCTGATCCACCTGGGCATCCAGCGGTGCGAACGTCTGCGACGCATTCGCGGGGATCGCGGTCATCGTGGCGCGCTGGAGATAGACCTTCTGCCCGTCATTGGGCGTGATCGTCGTCACCATCGACAGACTGATCGGCTTGATCGCCGCCGGCGTCCAGCGGTCCATCCGCAACGTCGACCAGTAGTTCACGGCTGCCGAGACCGCGCCCGCCGTGAGCGTGCGCTGGGTCGATCCGCCCGACAGATCGTTGGAGACCGGCGTCGGAACCGGGACGGCGGTCGTGGGAGCGGGCGCGGGTGTCGTCGCCTGCGCGGCCCACGGCGCGGGCCCGCAACCGACCAGCGGGATCACGACGACCAGCGCGGCGAGCGCGGCGCTGAGAGCACGGCGGCCACTCCCGGGGCGTTCCATCCGGCAGGTCTCCTTCACGTCGCGAAACATTTACATATCGGAAACCGCGAGAGTTTGCAATCCGACAGACCCCTAGGCAATACTCGGGAGAGCATCAGCTACACCATACCGCTTCACTCTCCATCCCCCCATCTGCACCAAGACCGGAAATACGGAACGAGCGGATCATCAGGTACCCCCAGACCGGATTCGAAAGCAGGCTCTCATGAAGCATCGATTCACCAAGGTCGCGGCCTCCGTCGCGATCGCCGCAGGGTTGGTTTTCGCCGCCCCGGCAATGGCACAGGCTTACACCCCGACCGGCCCCGACACCGTCACCATCACCGTGACGGCCCCGGGCCCCGTTCCCGTCGCCGGGTTCCAGCCCGGCGCGACCGTCACGTTCACGCTCGTGGGCGAAGGCGTCACCGGCCCCAACCTCGCCGCGGTCAAGTTCGCGGTCAGCTCCACGACGGTCACCAAGACCGCCGACTCGTCGGGCGTCGCCACGGCGACGGTCGTCGGCACCCCGCCGGCGGGCTCCTCGTGGACCCTCTCCGCGACCGGCGCTCGCGCCTCGTCAGAGGCCGGCGGCGGCACCCTGCCCTCGACGGGTGGCGACAGCGAGTCGCTGCTCGGCATCTGGGTCGGCGGTGGCGCTCTCGTCCTCGCCGGTGCGACCGTCGCCGTGGCCGCCACGGTGCGTCGCAACCGCCAGGAGACCAACGCCTGACGCACGCCAGAACGACAACGAGAGAGCCTTCCCGGTCACGGCCGGGAAGGCTCTCTCGTTGTACGCAGGCTACGCGGCGTCAGCGCACCACCGCGGTCACCGCGGGAAGATGCGACAGCACCTCCTGGCTGATCGAGCCGAGCAGGAAGCGGGCGAGGGCCCCGCGACCGTGCGTACCCACGACGACGAGGCGAGCGGTCAGACCTCGCGAGGCGATCGCTCGCGAGGGGTAGCCGCGCTCCACGACGCGCTCGACGACCAGATCCGGGAAGTCGACGGCGAGCCCGGCGAGGGCCACCGCCTGCATCTCCTCCGTGGCGGCCTGCATGTTCGACAGGTACATCTCCGGGTAGACGGCCAGGCCGTTGCGGGGAGCCTCGATCGGAGTCCACACGCTGACCGCCGTGAGCGGCTCACCGAGGCGATCGGCCTCGCGCGCCGCGAAGCGCAGGGCATGCTCGGACACCGGCGACCCGTCGATGCCGACGACGACCCCGCGCCGACCGACCAGCGCCGTGTCGGGCACCACCGCCACCGGGCAGGCGGCCCCGGCGACGATGCGGATGCCGTGGGCCCCGCGCGCCGGCCCGTCACCCGGTCCGCGGTAGTCGCTGCCGAGCACCAGCAGGGAGGCGTTGACGCTGGCGTCGATGAGACGCGCGACGGGGTTGCCCGTCTCCACGCGTGTCATGACGGTGATCCCGGCATCCCGCACCGGCGCCGCCAGACGCTCGAGCACCGTCTCGGTGTCGGCGACGGCCTGCGCGATCAGCTCCGCCTCGCCGACGGCACCGAGCGCTCCCCCGATGACCGACACCAGCTCGATGCCCTGCGTGCCGGGCGGCGCGGCCTGTGCCCGCTGCAGCGCCCACCGCACCGCACGTTCGGAGACGGGTGCCCCCGTCACCGCCACGACGATCTTCTCGACCATGATTCGTCCCTCCGTTGGGATCGGTGCCTCCACGCTACGCCGCGGCACCCACGGCCGCAGGATCGTGGGCCGTGACAAAGAGGGTCAGGGGGTGCGCGGGGCCAGGGCGCGCGGCTCGGCAGTGATCAGAATGGGCAGGTGGTCGCTGCGCCCCTGCGGCAGCGTCGTGATCGTCGCGATGTCGAACCCCACGCTCGTCGCGAAGTCGTAGTGGCCGCGGAAGAACTTGTAGCGCGTGTACGTGCGGGCATCGCTCAGGGTGAGCTCATACCCGGACTCGCGCACGTGCTGGCCGAGGTTCTCTTTGAACACCGGATAGTTGTAGTCACCGACCATGAGGATCGGCAGGTCGGGGCCGAGGCTGGAGAGCTCTTCCAGCGCGGCCTGGATCTGCTTGCGCCGCAGCGAGTTGAGCGCAGTCAGCGGAGCGGCGTGGAAGCTCGCGACGATCACCTCGCGGCCGAGGTCGATGTCGTGCAGGCGCACCGCCAGCATGCGCTCCTCCGCGGGCTTGAGCACACGGTCGTGCAGCGACTTCTTCAGCGCGAGCGCGCGCACCTCGCGCGCATCGAAGATGCTTCGCCGGTAGTACAGCGCAAGTCCCAGCCGGTTGCGTGCCGTCGCCTCGGCCAGGTGCAGATCGCCGATCTGCGACGGCAGGTCGCTGGAGACCGCCTCCTGCAGGCAGAGGACGTCGGCCCCCGTGCTCTCGACCAGCTCGCCGAGCTCGCCGATCGCCTTGTGCTTGTTGAGGTTGTACGAGATGACCTTCATCCCCCGCCTTCCGTCGCTCTCAGCCTAAGCGGCGGTCCTAGGAATCTGCTCCGTCTTGACAACGGGACCCGGCCGGCTCAGTCGGCGTCGAGGCTGCGGCGTGCGCGCGTCTGCGCGGCGCGGGAACCCAGCAGGTCATCGGCGGGGTAGCCGACCTCGGTGAGGGTGAGACCGCGAGCCGCGAGCACCTTCACGTCGCTCGTGCGCACCCCGCCGTCGCGGATCGCAGCGACGTCGGCGATCTTCAGCCGTCCTTCGCCGACCGCCGCGCAGGCACCGACGAGGGCGCGCACCATGCTGTGGCAGAACGCGTCGGCTTTCACGCGCGCGATCAGGATGCCGTGATCGTCTCGACCCCAGCCGAACTCCAGCAGGGTGCGGATCGTGGTCGCCCCCTCCCGCCATTTGCAGTACGCCGCGAAATCGTGCAGACCGATGAGCGACCGTGCCGCGGCATCCATCGCGTCCACGTCCAGCGCGGCCTTCACGCTGGTCGTGCGCACGCGCTCGAGGGGGTCGTAGCCGGCGATGCGATCGGCGATGCGGTACTCGTAGCGTCGCCAGACGGCCGAGAACCGCGCATCGAAACCGTCCGGTGCGACGGCGGTGCGGTGCACCACGACGTCGGGATAGGCACCGAGCACGCCGTTGATGCGGGCAGCCAGCGCCTCGGCGGTGCCGGCGCGGCTGGACGACAGCCGCTGCTGCTGCCGATCGGTGAGATCGAGGTGGGCGACCTGCCCGGCCGCGTGCACCCCGGCGTCGGTTCGCCCCGCCACGACCAGCTGCGGATCGCCGCCGAGCACGCGGGCCAGTGCTGTCTCCAGCGTGCCCTGAACGGTGCGCAGACCCGGTTGACGGGCCCACCCGCGGAAGTCCGTGCCGTCGTAGGCGAGATCGAGGCGCAGCCGCACCCCTCCCGCGGAGTCGGAAACGACCTCGCCTGTCGTCACAGAGCGCCTTGGGACGGCGTCCCGGCCGGCACAGGAGTCATCGTCACGACCTCGGCAGGCCCGGTCACCAGGCCGGTGACGGCGGCTTGCAGGGCCTTCACGGCGTCGCCCTGCGCGTGCGCGGCGAGGGCGGCGGGCTCCGCCCATTTCTCGATCATCACGACCGTCCCGTCGGAGGCGGCGTGGATGGCATAGAGCAGACACCCCTCCTCGGCGTGGACGGCGGGCATGGCGGCGCTGAGCGCCTCGATGAGTGCGGGGCGCTGGCCCTCGACGGGCTGGAAGACGGCGGTGACGACAACAGTCATGACAGGAGACCTTTCTTGTGGGTGGGGACGCGCGCAGCCGGCTCAGCGGAGACGCTCGTCCACGTCGGCACGGGTCGGCGGGTTCGCACCGGCCCGCGAGACGGTGATGCCGGCGGTGACGGCGGCACGGCGCAGCGCCGCGGCGAACGAGGCGGCGTCCTCGAAGATCGCAGGATCGTCCAGCGCGCTGGAGATGAGGCTCGCCATGTACGCGTCGCCGGCACCGATCGTGTCGACGACCGTGACAGCCAGCGCGTCGACGGCGCTCACACCACCGGGCCCCAGCCCGACGGCGCCCTCGCCGCCTCGGGTCATGACGATCACGCGCGGCCCGTAGGCGGCGACCTGGTGCAGCACGGCGTCGGCGTCCAACCCCGGGTACAGCCACGCGGCGTCCTCGTCGCTCAGCTTGACCAGATCGGCCGATGCCGCGGCCTGGGCGAAGCGTGCGAGCGCGACCTCGTGCGCGCCGACGAGCGCCGGGCGGATGTTCGGGTCGAGCGTCACCAGCGCCGCACCCGTGTCGGCGGCGCGACGCAGAACCTCCAGCACGGCGCTGCCGCCCGGCTCCAGGAAGAGCGCGATCGAACCGGTGTGGACGACACGGGTTCCGTCCAGGGATGCCGCGGGAACCGCCCAGTCGATCGCGAACTCGTACTCGGCGGAACCGTCCGGACGCAGTCGTGCGCGGGCGGTGGAGGTCGCGGCATCCGTCCACGACTCCTCGTCGACGACGGCGCCGGATTCGGCGATCTGGGCAGCGATCCGCGCGCCGCGCTCGTCGCGCCCCAGTCGGGTCAGCAGGCGCACCGCGTGTCCCTGCCGGGCAAGGCCCACGGCGACGTTGGCAGGGCTGCCGCCGACGAGCTCGCGGTCGCCCTCGGCGCTCTCGACGATGTCGATGAGCGCCTCACCGATGACCAGCACATCCGTATCCATACGACCAGTCTGGCGCACCGCACGCGGCGCGCGCGCCCGTCATCAGCGGGCGATGCGGCGGACCCTTCGCGTTCAGGGAGGGTACGTACACTGGAAGATCCGCTCGCGCCGACCCGACGTGGCCGGCGCGGCGCCCGCACGGAACCCGACGGAACCACCACGGAATCTCAGCGCCCGCCATGACCTCCCCCCCTCCGGTACCGCGTTACGCCGGCCTCGACGGCCTGCGCGCGCTCGCCGTCGTGCTCGTCGTCGTGTATCACCTGTTCCCCGGCTGGGTGCTGTACAGCGGCTTCGTCGGCGTCGACGTCTTCTTCGTCATCTCGGGTTTTCTCATCACGTCGCTGCTGCTGCGCGAACACGATCGCACCGGGCGCATCGCCCTCCTCGCCTTCTGGTCGCGCCGTGCCCGCCGGCTCCTGCCGGCGCTCGCCGTGGTGGTCACCGTGAGCGCGAGCGTCGCCTGGCTCGTCGGTGGCGATGTTCTGCTGGGACTCGGGCGGCAGGTGCTCGGCGCGATCACGTTCTCCTCCAACTGGGCATCCCTCTCCGCCGGGGCGTCGTACTTCGCGGGAACCCAGCCCGAGCTCCTGCGGAACCTCTGGTCGCTCGCCGTCGAGGAGCAGTTCTACGTGCTCTGGCCACTGCTGCTGCCCGTCTTCCTCCTGCTCCCGCGCCGCGGCATGCGCGCCGCGGTCGCTCTGGTCCTGGCCGCAGCGTCCCTGACATGGGCCGCACAGCTCGCGGTCGCGGGGGCGGGATCAGCCGCGGTCGACCTGACGCGCCCGTACTACGGCACCGACACCCACGCCTTCGGTCTGCTGATCGGCGTCGCGCTGGCCTTCGCCCTGGCCGGACGCACCGCCGGGAGTGCGTCGGCGCGCGAATCGATCGGCGGCGTCGTTCCCGCCTGGACCGCGGTCATCGGGGCCACGAGTGTGCTCGGCATCGTCGTCGTCGGAGCGGTGCCGGACGGCGCGGAGCAGTACCCACTCGTCCCGGCGGTTGCAAGCGCGCTGACAGCGGTCGCGATCGCGGCGACGACGCACGCCGGCTCATGGCTCGGGCGCGCCCTCGACGTCGCGCCGCTGCGCTGGATCGGCGAACGCTCCTACGGCATCTACCTGTGGCACTGGCCCGTCGTCGTGCTGCTCGCGGTGGCGACGACCGGCGGCTTCCTCGAGCAGTCCGTCCCGGTCGCCGTCGGGCTCGGCGCCGCCGTGCTCACGTTGACCGTGTCCGCAGCCTCCTTCCGCCTGCTCGAACAGCCCGTCCGTCGGCTCGGGTTCCGGGGAGCCGGGCGGGCACTGTGGGCGCGCCTTCACTCGACGCCGTCACGGCGCTTCGGGGCGATCGCGACCGTGGGCGTCGGGGTCCTCGTTCTCGGCGGCACGACGGCCGCCGTCGCCGCCTCACCGCAGGTCAGCTCGAGCCAGGCGGTGGTCGAGGCGGGCCAGCGCGCGCTCGACGCGGCATCCGCCGCCCCCACCCCGCCGTCGGACAGCGCCGATGCCCCCCTACCCACGCCGACGCCCACAGCGACGGAGGGCCCCGACGGCGAGCCGCTGCCTCCGGCGCCCGTCACCGTAAGCGGCAACCGGGTGACGGCCGTCGGCGACTCGGTGATGCTCGCCTCGGCCGGCGGCCTGCTCGCCGAGCTGCCGGGTGTGCAGATCGACGCCGAGGTGTCGCGCTCGATGTGGGCCGGCAGCAAGATCATCGACCGACTCTCCGATCAGGGCGCCCTGCGCGACTACGTCGTCGTGGGCCTCGGCACCAATGGCCCCGTGGACACTCAGGCACTCCAGGACATCTACGACCGCGTCGGCCGGGAACGCACGCTCGTGCTGGTCACCGCGTTCGCTCCTCGTGACTGGATCCCCGGCGTCAACGCCGAGCTGACCGCGTTCGCGGCAAGCCACCCCGGCGTCGTCATCGCCGACTGGTCCGGTGCGATCGCGCCGCACACCGATGTGCTCGCCGGCGACGGCATCCACCCGGGCGAGACCGGTGGACGCATCTACGCCGACACCGTCACCCACGCCGTGGATGCCGTGGCGAACCAGCGCGCACAGACGCGCTACCAGGTGCAGCTGATCCGCTGGGCGACGAGCCGGACGCTCGCCGCCGCGCCCCCGTCCTGAGCCGCACCCCATGCCGCCGGCGCGCGCCGCGCCCGTGTCAGATGTGCGCGACCAGGGCGACGGATCGTTCGTCCGCCACGAAGCCGAGGCCCTTGTACAGGGCGTCGGCGCCCGTCGGACTGGCCGTATCGACGTCGAGCACCGCCTTTTCCAGCCCCGCGTCCGCGATCGCCTGCAGCGTCGCCGCGACGACGGCGGGAGCCAGCCCCTGTCGGCGGTGCGCCCGAACGACACCGATGAGGTCGATGTACGAGTTCGAGGCGCCGAGACTCGCCCAGTCGTCCTCATTCACCGACGCGAGGCAGAACGCCGCAATGGCCCCGTCGTGCCCGACGACCAGTCGGGACAGATCGGCACGGAAGAACTCGCCACCGACGAACTTGGCCCAGGGCGCGGGTTGGCTCGGCAGGCTCCCCCAGTGATCACGGAAGGCATCGTTGCGCGCGAGACGGGTGTCCTCATCGCGGTCATGCGAGTACGCGACGATACGCATCCCACTCTCCCGCGCGGCCTCCGGGAGGGCCACGTCCGGCGCGCCGCCCGCCAGATCGCGCAGCATCGTCGCGAACCAGCGTTCCGCAGCCAGACCCGCCGACTCGGCGAGCCTCTGGTTGCCGAGGTTGTGCTCCTCCGCGTACACCCGCAGCTGAGCGGTCCATTCGGCATCCGGCGCATCAGGGAGGGCGCGTGCGGCCTCTGCCAGCTGCTCCAGTCCGCGCGCGTACTGCCAGCCGAACACCGCACGCCCGATCCCCCGGCGCCACAGCGAGGGCAGCACGGCACCCGACAGGTGCACGTTCAGGGCGCCCTCGCGCGACGGGTGCAGGAACGAGCTGCCGAAGGCGATCACCGCGCCCGCGGCATCCAACGCCAGCACCGTGTCGCGGGAGTGGTCGATGTGCGCAAGATCGAACGTATCGGCGACGTCCTCGCGCGGCGTGGTCCACGTCGGGTGGTCGACGCGCTCGGCCGCCACCATCACGGCGTGGATCGCATCGATGTCCTCCACCGTCGCGGTGCGCCACGACGCGACTTCCGGGTGCCGCGGCAGCTCAGGGCCGCGGTCGGACCCCGCACGGCGTCGGAACTCGTCGATGCGCCCACTCAGAGACAACTCACTCACCCACGCCACTGTAGCTGCGACGTGCGGGCTGCGCGCGGGGAGAGCCGGACGAGACACACAGCGAGAAGGCCCGCACCCCTGACGGGTACGGGCCTTCTCGAAAGACAGCCTGATTACTTCGCAGCGTCCTCGGCGGCAGCCTCAGCGGCGGCGCCCTCCTCGGGCGACTCGGCGCCCGCGGCAGCAGCGTCGTCCGTGGCGACCTCGTCTGCGGCGTCCTGAGCCTCGTCGGCCTCGGCGACGGCGTCCGTGGCGGCCTCGTCCTCATCCTTGGCCGGGGCGGCGACCGGAACGGCCGCAGCCGACTTCTTGGCCGACTTCGGCTTCGGGTTGACCGGCTCGAGGACGAGCTCGATCACGGCCATGGGCGCGTTGTCACCCTTGCGGTTGCCGATCTTCGTGATGCGGGTGTAGCCGCCCTCACGCTCGGCAACCAGCGGCGCGATCTCGGCGAACAGCTCGTGGACGGCATCCTTGTTGCCGAGCACGGACAGCACGCGACGACGCGCGTGCAGGTCGCCGCGCTTGGCGAAGGTGACCATGCGCTCGGCGAGCGGACGCAGGCGCTTGGCCTTGGTCTCGGTCGTCGTGATCGACTTGTGGGTGAACAGCGCCGAGGCCAGGTTGGCCAGCAGCAGACGCTCGTGGGCGGGGCCGCCTCCGAGGCGGGGACCCTTGGTGGGCTTGGGCATGTCAGTTACTCCAGAGGGAAAAGGTCAGCGAACCGGTCGGGGCCGGTGCGCGCAGAAGGTCTTGCCGTTCCGAGCGCCGAGGCTCAGAGGGCCTCGTCGTCGTAGCCGCCGTAGAAGTGCGCACCGTCGAACCCGGGGACCGAGTCCTTCAGCGACAGGCCGAGGGAGACGAGCTTGTCGCGCACCTCGTCGACCGACTTCTGACCGAAGTTGCGGATGTTCATCAGCTGCGTCTCGGAGAGGGCGACCAGCTCGGACACCGTGTTGATGCCCTCACGCTTGAGGCAGTTGTACGAACGCACCGACAGATCGAGGTCCTCGATCGGCATCGACAGCTCGTTGGTGAGAACCTCGGCGACCGGCGCGGGGCCGATCTCGATGCCCTCGGCCTCGACGTTCAGCTCGCGGGCGAGACCGAACAGCTCGGTGAGCGTGCGACCGGCCGACGCGACGGCATCCCGCGGGGAGATCGACGGCTTGGCCTCGACGTCCAGGACGAGCTTGTCGAAGTCGGTGCGCTCACCGGCACGGGTCGCGTCGACGCGGTACGAGACCTTCAGGACGGGCGAGTAGATCGAGTCGATCGGGATCTGACCCGCCTCGGCGTACTCGTTGCGGTTCTGCGTGGCCGACACGTAGCCGCGGCCGCGCTCGATCGTGAGCTCCAGCTCGAACTTCGCCGAGTCGTTGAGCGTCGCGATGACCAGCTCGGGGTTGTGCACCTCGACACCCGCCGGAGCGGAGATGTCGGCAGCGGTGACCTCACCGGCGCCGGTCTTGCGCAGGTACGCGGTGATCGGCTCGTCGCGCTCCGAGGAGACGACCAGCTGCTTGATGTTGAGGATGATCTCGGTGACATCCTCCTTCACGCCCGGGATGGTGCTGAACTCGTGCAGCACGCCGTCGATGCGGATGCTGGTGACAGCCGCGCCGGGGATCGAGGACAGCAGGCTGCGGCGCAGCGCGTTGCCGATCGTGTAGCCGAAGCCTGGCTCCAGCGGCTCGATGACGAAGCGGCTGCGGAACTCGCCGATCTTCTCCTCGGTCAGAGTGGGACGCTGTGCGATGAGCACTATGTGTTCCTTTCCGTCACGTGCCCGC